>JBPCWF010000552.1:0-7261 GCA_051009775.1 Hyphomicrobiales bacterium
CCCTGTTTCATGGCCGAAAGTTCCGCCGTGGACGGACGGCGCACCTTGAGCACCACATCGGCGTCCGCCAGAGCGGCCGCGCCGGTCTCCGCGACCGTCGCGCCGGCGTCCTGATAGTCCTGATCGGATATGTTCGAGCCGAGCCCGGCGCCGGCCTCGACCACGACCGTACAGCCCAGTGCGATGTATTTCTTCACCGTGTCCGGCGTGACCGCAACGCGCGACTCACCCGGATCGGTCTCCGCGGGAACACCGATCTTCATGAAAAGGCCTTACAGCAGGGTGGCTGTTAACAGGAAATACGCGGCCAGAAGGACGCCGCATGGGATCCAGTTGCGCCCGCCCGTCATCATGGTCAGGGTGACCGCCCCCAGACCGACGATCAGCCCGGCCACCGCGGTAAGCAGCGAATAGTTCTGCGCCAGACCGGCCGCGATCAGCGCGACCAGGATGAACCCGACCGCCATCATGGTCGCCAGCGTCAGGTGGATGAATGCTGAGTAGGATTCTTTGTGGGGCTCGAAGTCGTGCACCACCGGTGTGTTGTCAGCCATTGCCAGTTCCCCTTATGGCCCTGTTCCTCACTTTCGTTGAGCAATATAACAATCCACCCCGAGCGACAAGCACCGGGTTCCGCGACATGTTGCGCCGGTTTTCACGGCCATGCGGTTAATAATGTTAGTATACAAACGGCCTTCGTCCGCGCCGGAACCCGGTTCGGGGCGCGATCAGCCCGAACGCGCGGGCAAGGGCACGCCCGCCGCCGTCAGCGCCGCCGCCTGGCGCGCGCGCACGTCCTCGATGTCGAACCGTTCGATGGTCTCGTTGAACAGGCGGTAGAAATTGAGCTCCGCGCGCAGGTGGATGAACACGCCGCCAAGCCCGATCGCCGCCCGGTCCATGAAAACGAACTCGCGCGGAACGGTGACCGGCCCTTTCTCCTTCAGCGCCTGGTGCACCGAGAACGCCTGTCTGCGGCCGTACTCCGCCGCGCTGACGCCATCCGCAAGCGCCCGGACCCGGTCTTCCATGAGGGGCCCGTAGATGAACCGGGCCCAGATGTTCAGGATGTCGATCAGCTCGTTGGACAGGTCGCGGAAGCCCCAGGTCTCATAGGCCTTGACCGTGCGGTCCCGGTCGTCTTCGCGGATGCCGTGATAGAGATCGACCACGCCGCCGACGAACTCCGGCGGGAAGGTGCGGATGCAGCCATAGTCCAGGAGGTTGAGCCCTTTCGGCGCACCGGCATCATCGACGCTGACCGAATAGTTACCCAGATGCGGGTCGCCATGGATCACCCCGAAGCGGTTGAACGGCATCCACCAGGCCTGGAACATCAGCCGGGCGAGCAGGTTCCGCTCCTCCAGATCATGCCGGGTGAACTCGAGCATCGGCCGCCCCTCCAGCCAGTTCATGGTCAGGAGGCGCCGCGTCGAGAGCTCCGGATAGACCTGCGGCACGATGATCTCCGGGACCCCGCCCAGGAGCTCGCGGTAGAGCGCCATGTGGCGCGCTTCGAGGTCGTAGTCGAGTTCCTCGCGCAGGCGTGCGCCGATTTCCGTGGCGATCTCGCTTGGGTCGATCGCCGGGTTCATCCTCTTGTACAGCGCGAACACGAGCTGAAGCTGCTTGAGGTCGGCTTCGACCGCCGACTGCATCTCCGGATATTGCAGTTTGCACGCAAGGGCGGTGCCGTCGCCGGCGGCGGCCCGGTGGACCTGGCCGAGTGATGCCGCCGCCGCGGCGTCGTGTTCGAACGCGGCGAACCTGCCCTGCCAGTCCGCCCCGAGCTCTGCCGACATGCGGCGGCGCACGAACGGCCAGCCCATGGCCGGCGCCTGGGACTGGAGCTGCGCCAGCTCGGAGGCATATTCCGCCGGCAGCGCGTCGGGGATGGTCGCCATGAGCTGGGCGACTTTCATCAGCGGCCCCTTGAGACCGCCGAGTGCCGCGCGCAGCTCGGTCGCCTCCTTGCCCTGCGCACGCTCGATACCGAACAGGCGGCTGCCGGCAAAGCGCGCCGCCACGGATCCGACGCCGGTGCCGACCCGGGCATAGCGCTTGATCCGGCCGCCGAGCCGGTTGGCCTCCCTGTCGGCCGGTTTGCCGGTCTTGTCGATGCTGTCGCTCACAGGCCTTCCAGTTCGTCGATCATGCGCGCGATCACATTGAGGCCGAGGCTCCAGAATTCGGGATCGGCGGCATCGAGGCCGAACGGGGCGAGCAGCTCCGAATGATGTTTCGAGCCGCCGGCGCGCAGCATGTCGAAATACTTCTCCACGAAGCCTTCGTCCGATTGTTCGTAGACCGCATAGAGCGAATTCACGAGGCAGTCGCCGAAGGCGTAGGCATAGACGTAGAACGGCGCGTGGATGAAATGGGGAATGTAGCTCCAGTAGGTCTCGTAGCCGGCGTCCAGGTGTATCGCGGGTCCTAAGCTTTCTTCCTGTATCTCGAGCCAGATCCCGCCCAGGCGTTCCGCGGTCAGCTCGCCCTCGCGCCGCTCCGTGTGCACCCGGCGCTCGAACGTGTAGAACGCGATCTGGCGCACCACGGTGTTGATCATGTCCTCGACCTTGGAGGCGATCAGCGCCTTGCGGGCCTGCGCCTCCCCGGTCCCGGCCAGGAGCGAGCGGAAGGTCAGCATCTCGCCGAACACGCTCGCCGTCTCCGCCAGGGTCAGGGGAGTCTGCGCCAGAAGCGCGCCCTGTGGTGCAGCGAGGATCTGATGCACCCCGTGCCCCAGCTCATGCGCCAGCGTCATCACGTCGCGCGTGCGGCCCTGGTAGTTGAGCAGCACATAGGGGTGCGCGCTGGGCACGGTCGGATGGGAAAACGCCCCCGGCGCCTTGCCCGGCCTGACCGGCGCATCGATCCAGTTCCGGTCGAAGAACTGGCGCGCGCAGTCCGCCATCTCCGGCGCGAAGCCCCGATAGGCCTCGAGCACGGTGCTGCAGGCATCGTCCCACGGCACGGTGCGCGTGTCCTGGTCCGGCAAGGGCGCGTTGCGGTCCCAGTGCTCCAGGCGCTCAACGCCGAGCCACTTTGCCTTCAAGCCATAATAGCGATGCGACAGATCGGGATAGGCCGCGCGCACCGCCTGCTCCAGGGCGTCGACCACCGGCCGTTCGACCCGGTTGGCCAGATGCCTGGAATCGGCGACGTCCTCGAAACCGCGCCAGCGGTCGGATATCTCCTTGTCCTTGGCCAGCGTGTTGGTGATCAGGGTGAAGGTGCGGATGTTGTCTGAGAACGTGCGCGACAGGGCATCGGCCGCCGCGCGCCGCTTGTCCGGATCGGGATCGAGCATCCGGCTCAGCGTCGGTTCGATGGCAAGCTCCTCGCCGTCGACCTTGAACCGCAAGGCGCTCATGGTCTCATCGAACAGCCGGTTCCATGCGCTCCGGCCGGTCACGTTCTTTTCGTGGAACACCTGCTCGATGCGGTCTTCGAGCTGATAGGGCTTCTCCTTGCGCAGGTCCATGAGCCAGGGCGCGTAGCGGGCGAGTTCGGGCGTCGTCATCGCCGCCTCGAGCACTTTGTCGTCGAGCCGGTTGAGTTCGAGCTCGAAGAACAGAAGCCTGGTGGAGATGTCGGTGATCTTCTCCTGCATGTCGCCGTAGAATTTCGACCGGTCCGGATCCGACGTATCGCCGGCATAGAGCAGCCCGGCATAGGACGAGATGCGCCCTGCCAGATCCTGCAGCCGCTCGTAGGCCTCGACCGCCTGCGTCAGGGCCGCGCCACCTCGTTCGCCCCCCGCCAGATCGGCCAGCTTGCCCTGATATGTCGCGGCGAACCGGTCCGCATCGCCCGCCCCGCGCGCCAGATCCGCCGTCAGCTCCGGGCTGTCCGGTGCGCGGTAGAGATCGCTCAGGTCCCATTGCGGCAGATCGGCGAGATCGAGCTGCTGCAACCCTGCGGCGGGCCCGGCGGCAGACCTCGTATGGAGTGCCGCATATGCGGCCGCGCGATGATCGTTTCTGGCCATTTCCGTCACCCGTTTTGTCCGTATATCCCACACTGGCGCCGCCCGGGCCAACCCTCACATACGCGGCTGCAATAGTTTTTCAACCATACGACACGACATGTGCGGCTTTGCGACATCCCTTAAGGCCCTCTTTACGGTTGTGAACCAAAATGGACCACTTGGAAAACAGGCCTTTGGCGCATGATGCGCGCGGACCGTTCACACCGCTCCGCGCCCTGCTGGTGAGTGAAGTCTTTGAGTATGAGTATGTCCCGTTCGATTCTCGTGGTTGACGACGATCCCGCGCAGCGCCGGATCCTGGAGGAAATGGTTCGGCGTTTCGGCTATCATCCGATCACCGCAGATGGCGGTCAGGCTGCACTCGATATCCTCACCGGTCCCCAGGGCAAGGACATTTCGCTTCTGATCCTGGATCTCGTGATGCCCGATCTGAGCGGTATGGAAGTTCTGGAGAGCCTGAAGCCCACAAGCGAGAACCTCCCCGTTATCGTCCAGACCGCGCAAGGCAGCATCGACACCGTGGTCCAGGCCATGCGCGCGGGCGCCGATGACTTCGTCGTCAAGCCGGTGAGCCCGGAACGCTTGAAGGTTTCGGTCCAGAATGCACTCAAGGTCAACGCCCTGGCCGGCGAGATCACGCGCCTCAAGAAGAAGGTCGAGGGTGAGCTCACCTTTGACCAGCTGATTCTCAAGAGCCCGGCGATGGACAATGTCGCCCGTCTGGGCCAGCGCGCCGCACAGTCCAACATCCCGGTTCTGATCGAGGGCGAAAGCGGGGTCGGCAAGGAAATGATCGCACGCGCGATCCAGGGCGAAAGCGACCGCACCGGCAAGCCGTTCGTTTCGGTCAACTGCGGCGCGATCCCGGAGAACCTGGTCGAGAGCCTGCTGTTCGGCCATGAGAAAGGCTCTTTCACCGGCGCCACCGGCAAGCACAACGGCAAGTTCCTGGAGGCCAACGGCGGCACGCTGTTTCTCGATGAGATCGGTGAGCTGCCGCTCGACATCCAGGTCAAGCTGTTGCGCGCACTTCAGGAAGGCGAGATTGACCCGGTCGGCGCAAAACGCCCGGTTCAGGTCGACGTTCGTATCATTTCCGCGACCAACCGCGACCTGATCCAGATGGTCAAGGACGGGGAGTTCCGCGAAGACCTCTATTACCGGCTGAACGTGTTCCCGATCCTTGTGCCGCCGCTGCGCGAGCGCCCCGAGGACATTGCCGGGCTGGTCGATCACTTCGTCACCCGTTTCTCCGCCGAGGAAGGCCGCAAGATCGGCGCCATGGCCGACAATGCGCTCGCCCTGCTAAAGGTCTATGACTGGCCGGGCAATGTGCGCCAGCTCGAGAACGCCGTGTTCCGCGCCGTCGTGCTGGCCGAAGGTGATTCGCTGACGGTCGCGGAGTTCCCGCAGATCGCCGCCCAGGTCGACGGCTATGAAGTGTCCGTGCCGGAGGCGCCCGAACCCGCGCTCAACGCGGCCGCGCAGGTGCCCGAAGGCCCTGCGCTGATCGGCGACGAGAACGCAGAGGTGGTGTGCCAGACGGAGACGGGCGGCGGAACGGCACTGGGAATACCGGCCATGACCGATGGCGGTGACGTGCGCCGGCTGGAGGAAATCGAGGCGGATATGATCCGGCTCGCCCTGCAGCGATATCGAGGTCACATGTCCGAAGTCGCAAGAAAGCTGGGCATAGGCAGATCAACACTTTATCGTAAGGTCAGAGAGTTGGGACTTGAGGCGAAAATGTAACACTTTCGCGAGAAAGTGCCCTAAATCCGCCGTGACTGATTGCAAAAATTCTGTTTTTGCCATTAGTTAGCCCAACAGACAGGCAAGGGAGGCCGTTCGTGAGTCGGCTTGGTACAGCTTTAGGCTTGGGTATTGTCGTGGCAACGTCTGTGACGTTGCCGGAACCTGTTCACGCCAGAGGTCTCGACTTTCTCGGGTTGTTCGAACCCCGCGAGACCAAACCTCGTGATGCCGCCCGTGACGGGTACAACAGCAACCGCCGCAACAACGGTTTCTTCCGGATGTTCCGCCAGAGACGGCGGACCGCACCTGTTGAGGAAATCGTCGAAAAGCCTTATGTGCCTCCGGTTTACCGGCCGGATCCCCTGGCGCCCCTGCGGGACGCCAAGCTCGAGGGCGAGCGGCCGGACGACGCCATGTCGGCGGCAATCTGGGACAATCTGGTGGAAGGCGGCGAACCGGTCATCCGGGTGCATCCGACCCACCGCAAACCGATTCTTGAATTCTATCAGGCACGCGGCTTCAAGCCGCTCTGGGTCATCGAACAGGGACTTACGCGGCGGGCGGACCGGCTTCTTGCCCTGCTCGCGATCGCCGATGAAGAGGCCCTGACGCCTTCCGACTACCTGCCCGAGGCGCTCGGTTCGTATGAGCCTTCGGAGCGCGAGATTTCGAACGCTGCCGTCGATCTGGCCCGGCTCGACATCGAGCTGACCGTTGCTGCGGTCAAATATGCCCATCACGCCTCCGGCGGCCGCGTCGTGCCGAGCCGGATGAGCAAGTATATCGATTTGCAGCCCACGCCCGTTGCCCCGGCAGCGGCCCTGACGGCGCTTGACCGCACGGTGCGGCCCGACGCCTATCTGGCGGCACTGCATCCGAAACATGCGTTCTATGCCGATCTTAAGCGCGCCCTTGCGAAATACCGCGCCGCGGCGGGCAATCAGAGCGAATTCCGGATCCCCGAAGGCGGACTGATCAGGCAGGGCAACACCGATGACCGTGTGCCGGTGCTGAGGCAGAAGCTTGAAGCGATCGGTTTGCTGGAGCCTGCCGAGGAATACGTTCCGCGGGACCTCGTCTCGCGGCGCGAGCTCGTGCATCGTGAGCGCGACGGTGCGGAAGAGTCCGCATATACGGACGGCGTTTCCGACGACACCGTTTACAACGCGGATATCGTCGCGGCGGTCAAGACTTTCCAGAAGCGCCACGGCCTGTCGCCCGACGGTGTCGTCGGCCCGGCCACGACGCGTGCGCTGAACGGCGATTCCTTCGTCGGGCGTATCGAAAAGATCGTGCTCAACATGGAGCGCGCACGCTGGCTGCCGCACAGTCTCGGCAAACGTCACGTCTTCGTCAATCAGACGAACTACCAGATGCGGCTGGTCGAAAACGGCAAGACCATCCACCGTGCCCGGGTGATTGTCGGCAAGCGCAAGCACCAGACGCCGAGCTTCAGCGACGAAATGGAAACCGTGGTGTTCAATCCCTATTGGAACGTGCCGCGGTCCATCGCCA
>JBPCWF010000553.1:0-3303 GCA_051009775.1 Hyphomicrobiales bacterium
ACGGTCAGCGTCCAGCCGAGCCTGCGCACCAGTTCGCGCAATTCGACACGGTGCTCGGCGATACGTTTTTGATAGTCGCCGCGCAGATTTTCCGCCCGTCCGACGGTGAGGCGGAGGTTGCCGCGCATTTCCTGGAACTCCTTGCGCCCGACATAAGGCAAGGTTTCTTCGGCCGGATCGAGCACCTGAACCAGGTGTCCGCGCACGTCGCGCGATCCGATCGCGGCCAGACGGTCGCCGATCTCATCGACCGGATCGAGAAAATCGCTGAACAGGACGATATTGGAGAACCTTTTGAGCCCGAGCGCCGGGGGCAGGGAAGAGACCTCGCCCTCGACCCGTTCCGGTGACGTCATATAGGCCGCGAGCCGCCGCAGGGCGGTACGGTGGGGTGATGCAGGAATGTCGCTGCCGAACGGGCCGATCCGCTCGCCGGCCCGGATCAGAAGCGATCCGAGCGCCAGCGACAGCACGATCGCCCGGTCGCTTTTGGGGGTATCGGACAGATGCGACTGGAATGTCATGGTCTCGCCCGGATTTACCCACAGCCACATGGTATTGGCGGCTTCCCATTCGTTTTCACGAATGAAAAGGCGGTCGGAGCGTGCGGATTTGCGCCAGTCGATGCTGGTCGCCATATCGCCCGGGCGGTAGGGGCGGAACTGCCAGAACGCCTCGCCCGCGCCGGCCCGGCGGCGGCCGTGCAGGCCCTGCGCAATGGTGTGGGCGACCCGGTCGGCCTCGACCAGCAGGGGCGGAAGCGTTCCGGCCAGCCGTTCCGCCGCATCCCGGTGCCGCAATGCCTGCTCCCGGGGATCGGCCGAGGTTGAGGTGCTCCAAAGAGCCATGTTCACAGACCCTGGGCCCTAGTCGAGATTTTCACACAGCTGAGCGATGACGTGTTCGATCGTGACGCCGTCGGCACGAGCCGCGAAAGTCAGCGCCATGCGGTGGCGCAGCACCGGCGGCGCCAGTGCGATGACATCGTCGACCGACGGCGCAAGACGCCCTTCCATAAGGCATTTCGCCCTGACGCCCAGCATGAGCGCCTGGCTTGCGCGCGGACCCGGACCCCAGGATATCCCTTCGTTGACGAAATCCTTGGCTGACGCGTCCGGGCGTGCGGAGCGCACCAGCTTGAGGATCGTCTCGACCACATTATCGCCGACCGGAATGCGGCGGATCAGACGCTGCGCCGCCATCAGGCTTTCTGAAGTCATGATCACCCGGGGCTCGTTGCTGTCGGAGCCCGTGGTGGAGAAGAGCATGCGTCGCTCGGCGTCGAGATCCGGATAGGGCACGTCGACCTGCATGACGAACCGGTCGAGCTGTGCCTCGGGCAGCGGGTAGGTGCCTTCCTGCTCCAGCGGGTTCTGGGTGGCGAGCACATGGAACGGCTTTGGCAGGTCGTAGCGGATGCCGGCGACGGTCGCGTGCTTCTCCTGCATCGCCTGCAGCAGCGCGGACTGGGTGCGCGGGCTCGCCCGGTTGATCTCGTCGGCCATGAGCAACTGGCAGAACACAGGGCCCCGGACGAAGCGGAAACTGCGCTTGCCGGTCTGGCTCTCCTCCAGAACCTCCGAGCCGACAATGTCCGCCGGCATCAGGTCAGGCGTGAATTGAATGCGTTTCTCATCGAGGCCCAGAACCTTTGCGATGGTTTCCACCAGCAAGGTCTTGGCCAGACCGGGCACACCCACCAGAAGTGCGTGTCCGCCGCTCAGAATGGCGATGAGCGCTTGATCGATGACGGGATCCTGACCAAATATCACTTCGCCGATGGCGTCGCGCACCTGAACCAGGGTTTCACCCGTCGCTTCGATTTCCTCGACGCTACGGTCGTCGGTTTCATTGATGGTCTGCATTTGCATAAGTATAGTGTTTATAATCGATATTCAGAAGACCGCGCGATCACATTTCCCGCATCGTATAACTCACAACCGTGCGATCAAGCGCCGCAGCGCGATCCGTTCGCACGATTTGGTGACTGAACTGAGGCGGGTCTGATCCGGGGCGGTACCGTCCGCCGGACGGCAGACAGGGCAGAGATTTGGACGACGTGATGGATCATCTTGCCGCGATTGCGAAGGCACTCGACCTGGAGCAGAACGCGCGGCCCACGGAGCTCTGGAATCCGCCGTTTTCCGGGGATTTGGACATCCGGATCGCGGGTGACGGGACGTGGTACTATCTCGGTTCCGCGATCGGGCGCCGGTCTCTGGTGAAGCTGTTTTCCTCGGTTCTCAGGCGCGATCCGGACGGCAAATTCTATCTCGTGACGCCGGTCGAGAAGGTCGGAATCACGGTTGACGACGCCCCGTTCGTGGCCGTCGACATGAAGCTCGCCGGAAATGGGCCGGACCAGGTCATCGGTTTGCGCACAAATGTCGATGATGCGGTGGTGGTGGACAACGAGCATCCGCTGCGATTCGCGCAGGATGCCGCAAACGATGCTCTGAAACCCTATGTTCTGGTGCGCGGCGGGCTCGAAGCGGTGGTCAACCGGGCGGTGTTCTACGACCTGGTCGATGCCGGGACGACGGCGGACGTCGCGGGCGAGCCGTGGTATGGCGTGTGGAGCTGCGGCCGTTTCTTCGCCATGTGCAAAGCCGAAGAGCTCGATTTCTAGATCATGACGCGCCGGACCAGAAGCTCGCTCTACTCAGCACCCGAAGTGCGCCAGCTTGCGCGTCACCGGCTCGACCCGGACATGCCGCGCGGCACGACCTCGTCGCCGGAACTCGCCGGCAGGAGCGACTACGACCTGAACCCGGAAATGGCGTCCTGGCTCGACCCCGATCAGCCGTACCGCGATGCCGCGGTGCTGGTGCCGCTGGTCAACCGGGGACACGGGCTTCAGGTCATGTTCATCCAGCGCACCGAGAGCCCCGATGCCCATGGCGGCCAGATCGCGTTTCCCGGCGGCAAGGTCGAACACCACGATCCGGGCCCCCTCGAGGCCGCCTTGCGCGAAACCGAGGAAGAGGTCGGTCTTCGGCATCACTATGTCGAGGTGCTGGGATTCCTCGATGCCTACCGGACAGGCACCGGCTTCAGGATCGCACCGGTGGTCGGCCTGGTCGAGGAAGGCTTTTCGCTGGTTCCGGCCCCGGACGAGGTGGCCGATATTTTCGAGGTGCCGCTGGCCTTCCTGATGGATCCGGCAAATCACAAGACCGACAGCCGGGTATGGAAGGGCAAACGGCGATACTTCTATGCCATGCCCTACCAAGACCGCTATATCTGGGGCGCCACCGCGGGCATCCTGCGCAATATGTTCGAGCGGTTCTACGGCGACCGCGG
>JBPCWF010000554.1:0-6553 GCA_051009775.1 Hyphomicrobiales bacterium
TCGCAAAGCTCGCCGAGCGGCAGCTTGTGCGGCCCGCTGACGGTGTCCCTCATGCGGCGCCCTCACGGTCGAGAATGCCGACGGTCTCGCGATAGAGCTCCTGCGCGCGGTCATGGCTGTTGCCGACGCAGACCGCGCCGACCTTGCCGAACTCCGACAGCGCACCGATCAGGTGGAACACCACGCCCTGCTGCGTCGCGCCGTGGAAGTGGATGCCGTGGCTGACCGCGATGTCGATCAGGTCCGGGGGCGTCAGTCCCTTGTAGCGGTCCGACTCCAGATTGTCGGAGGCGTAGTAGAACCGCGGCCGTCCGTCAGGCGTCATGAACAGCCCGGTGTCCGGATCGTAGGATCCGTCGGTCAGGTATTGCAGCATGATGAACGGGTGGGTCGTGCCGCCCTTGCGCAGATTGATCTCGATCGCGTAGTGGCGCCAGCCGCCGCCGTTGCGTACCGATATGAAATCGACCCCGAAGCGCCCGAGCACGCCGCGCTCGAGCAGGAGCCGCGCCGCCTTGAGGCCTTCCGCCTGAACCTCGAGCCGGTAGTCCTCGTCGGCCGGAAACCGGCAGCCCAGGAACACCTGGCCGGCATTGCCGCCGAGCACCTGGTCGTGGGTCGACACTGGCTCCAGCTGGCCCGACGGGTCGATGCGGTACTGCGCCGAGGGCGAACGCTTGTCCTCGCCCTCGACGAAGGCCTCGACGACGCCGCCCATTTCCTTGATCTTGGCGCGGAACAGGTCCCAGGACATGTCCTTGGCCTCGAAGGCAAGACCGGTCGTCCGGTCGCGCACCCAGGTCTCGAGCGCGCGGCCGGCGGGCGCGCCGTCAAAACGGAACACCGCATTGCCCTCGCCGGAGAAGCCCTCATTGAGCTTGACCACCGCATTGCGCAGGTCCGGGTTGCGGTCCTTGAGATCGGCCAGCGCCTGCACCAGCTCGCCTTCGTCGCCCAGATCCTCGAACCCGTCGGGGATCGGCACACCCGCCTCGCGGAACAGGGCGCGGCCGCCGCTCTTTGAGCCGAGCGGCAGGAGGTCGGGATCGCAGCCATAGATCGGAATGCCGAGCCGGACCGCCAGTGTGCGCTCCAGGGGAGACACATTGAAGCAGGCCATGTGGGCGAGCGCCCTGTCGCCGAGTGCATGTTCGATGCGGGCAAGCAGGCGCGGCCGGTCGAGGATCTTCTGGGTCAGCGGCAGGGACGAGGCATCGTGGCACGACAGCAGCGTCAGGCGCTGGCGCGCATGCTGATGCGGCACGCCGGGCAGGAGATGCAGAAAATAGTCTATGACCGCTTCGGAAATATGCTCGCTGGTGACGTAGATGACCTGGGTGCGCGGCAGGCGCAGAAGCAGCAGCAGGCACAGCATGCGCTCTTCGTAGTGATGCGCGCCGGAGATTTTCGACAGAACGTCGGGATCGAGGGTCAGGCTCGGCACGATCAGGACGGTGCGCGGATGCATCCGGTCCGGGAACACACGCTTGAACATGTCCGGCAGCTGCGCCTGCAGGCTCTTGTAGTCCGCGCATTCCCGCTTGACGTCACCCACGTCGGTCACATGTCCCTCCCCCGGGCATTGGCCGCGCCTCACTCAGATCATCTTCGGTCGCGTCTGCATTCTAGGCGAGGACGCAGCTGGGAGTTTGATTGAGATCAAGGGAGACCGGTCGGCGCGCGCGATCGGGATGTCTTGTGCGGGGCCATGGACTCAGACACCAGATCAACACATTTTTAGTTAACCGTGTGCAACCTGACAAACCGTTCCAACGGGACATCGCATCGCCTGTGACCAATATTGCCCCCGGTCTCACGGCGTGGTGCGGTGGGGCGGCACCCTCGGGTGCCGCCTTCTTTGCAGGCCGCTCTCACCGATACCCCTCCCGCACCTGCCGTCGCGCGCGGCCGGATTGACTCCATATAAATAATTTGCACACTAATATTGGTGGACCGTGAGTTGGGTAGGGATGAGTTTCATGCGGTGGTCCAGCGAAACCAAGAGAGTTATCGACGAGATTGCCCTGTCGAGCATTGGCGATGTCTTGCAGCGCACTGCGGCACGCATAGAGAGGCATCCCGATTACGCCGGAGAACTGAGATTCGCCACACTCGAACTGCTCAATGAGCTGTGGCCCCCGGCGGAGGACACCGGTGTCGAGGATTACTTCTCGGTCGTCGGCGAGGATATCGACAAGATCCCGGCCGACCTGCTCGACGATCTGTCCGGCAGCCTGACGCGCGTCGCCAACAGAATTCAACCAGACGACCGGGTAGCGAGCGCGGCATCGAGCCTGATAGCAGGCTGTCTCATGGCCAGGTCGATCGAACTGCAGGGCGCCGCGTCCCTGCGCCGCCCGGCCGGGCGGCTCAAACAGGACCACACCCGGCTCATCGGCCGCCTGCTGCAGGAGTGCCGCGCACTCGCCTGAAGGATTTAAGCCAGCGCGTCGCGATGGCGTTCGGTCGTCAGTTCCAGAGCGTCTTGGCCGGCGCGCCGGAGTCTATCGGCTCGGCGACGACATTCGTCAGACGGTCGACCGGGACCGTGACGGGCACAAACACGAGCGTTCCGCCTTGCGCGGAAACGCCGCTGTCGATGCTCGGCGGCGCGGTGATCGAGGCGACGGTCTCCACGGATTTTTCCAGAGACTTAAGCTCCGCGAAGATCAGGCGGAGAGTGTCGGTCTTATGGCTGCGCGCGACCAGCTGCTCAGATGCCGGCCCGGACAGACGGCCGGCATTGGCGACTTGGTTCGCCTGCGCCGACGGGCTCTTGGGCCGCAGAGCGATGAGCCCGGCCAGAGGCGCGGTCTTGCCGCTGCGCGCGACCCTCTGCTCCGTCAGGTGGCGGGCCAGACGACTGGCCTTGGTCGCCCGGTTCGCCGTCACGAAGATGGCCTGCGCCGGTGCCCGCACGGCCGTTGCCAGCCGGGCGGCCTTGCCGCCGCGCGCCACGGTTTCGGCCATGGCCAGGTCGGACAGCCGATGGCCCTTCGCGATCCGGTTCACAACTTCCAGCTTAAACGGAACCAATGCATGGCCCATTCGGACAGATATCGTATCGAACGTGGTTATGCTCATGACGACCGCAAAGGCCATCAGGAAGTAAATCGATTTCTTCGGCATCCCTAGTGTCATCGCATTCGTCTCCAGCTTCTTCGGCCGGCTTGGTGTTGTTCTATGTCGCTAGAAAACACGCCCCCGCAAGGCGCGGTGTAGGTCATTGATCTTCATTCAATCACGGCTGAATTCGACCTGTCAATGATCGAACAGAGAAATGTCTCTACACAATACCGTCACCGCGCAACAAACGACGCCCGATCTGCTGTGACACGAGTGGTAATACTCAAGTGGAAGGGGTCATACCGGGGTGGAAACACCTCCGGGAGACTCTCGCCGGCGGGCTCAACAAAGCAATGCAAACAGGGAATAGAGTCCCGGTGCTTCACGCCACGAAGGCGACCTGGACCGCGCCGATCCCGGCCACATCGAAATCGTAGGTCTCGCCGGGCGAAGGAAACCGCGTCCGCACCAGGCTGCCGGTCAGGACCACATCGCCCTGCCGCAATCCGCTACCCCTTTCAGCCAGATGGTTGGCCAGCCAGCGCACCGGCTCGTAGGGATGGCCGAGCGCCGCGCTGCCATAGCCCTGATCGAGCGTTTCGCCATTGAGCGCGACAACACCCGGCACATCCGCCAGACCTTTCGGCGGCGTAACGAACGTGCCGATGACCGCTGCCGCGTTCCACGAGTTGTCCGCGATCAGGGACCGGACATCGAGCACCGCATAATCCGCATGCCGGTCGTCGATGATCTCGAACGCGGCGGCGACGCCGTCCACCGCCTGTTCAACGTCCTTAAGCGCGGTGCCCGCACCGAGATCGCCGACCAGACGCACGGCGATTTCAAACTCGATCCCGGCATGACCGTGATCCGAAAGGGAGATCTTCGCGCCCGACGCCGCCACCCGGTTCGCCAGGACCACGCCCGCGATCGGCTGGTCGATGCCGCACATGTCCTGCATCGCCTTGGAGGTCAGCCCGACCTTGTAGCCGCAGGGGGACCCGTGACGTTCGATCAGATGCGGCACAAGGCAATCCTGGATGTCGTAGGCGCCGTTCAGATCCGTGGCGCCGAAGTTTTTGGCCACCGGCGTGAACTTCGCTCCGCGATCGTGCTCGTCCAGGAGGTGCCGCGCGGCGTCTTCGAAGGCAGAGGTCATGGCGGGGTGCTTTGTCTCGTGTTTGTCGGGGCGACGTCGAGTATCACCCATAAGAGGTGCCGAACCAAGCCTCGCCGATGGCAAAGCCTGCTGACAAAATGCGCCCGCTGGGGTTCAATGCCTTGGGACTGCCGGGATGTGCACTATGATAAGGACATGACCATGACACGCGAAGTCACCATGGATCTGCTCGACGAGATCCAGGACGGGTTCAACAGGCGGGATGTCGACGCCATCCTGTCCCATTTTACCGACGACTGCGAATGGCTGATGGCGCGCGGACCCAACGCGCCCGAAGGCCGGCGCTGCATCGGCAAGGCGGAGATCGGTGAGGTGCTCTCCACCAGATATCAAGAGATCCCGGACATGCGTTGGGAGGAGATGCGCCATTGGATCTGCGACCAGACCAAAGCAATCTCCGAATGGGTCGTGCGCGGCACGCCGGTCGGTGGCGAACCGTTCGAATATGTCGGCTGCGATCTCTGGGAATTTCGTAACGGGTACGTAACGAAGAAGGATACATACTGGAAATACGTCGGCTAATACGCAGCCGGTCCGACACCCTGCCGATCACACTCCAACGGAAGACACCGCAATGACCAGCTTCGACCAGGCCCTCGACGAGCGCATCCGCGAGGAGATTCTCGACCGCTGCACACTGTGTGGCAAATGCGCCGAGGTCTGCCCCATGCCCGGCCCCGCCGGGCTCGATGCGACGACGGCGGAAGCCGGGGCGGGCATCGTCTCCGGCGTCATCGACCTCCTGCGCGGCGGCGAAGGGTCGGACGACGGGCGCGAATGGGCGGAGATCTGCACCGGTTCCGGCTATTGCAGAGAGGCCTGTCCGGAAAGCGTCAACCCCCGCTTCATGCTGGCCATGGCCCGTCTCACGACCCGGCGCCGGCAGGGCGAGGCCGAGACCCGCGCCAACGGGCGGGCGAGCTTCGGCACCATGTCGAACGGCGTGCGGGCGCTTTCGCGCCTGCAACTGCCGCCCGACGTGCTGGCAAAGATCCATCCGGCGTCATCGAAGCAGAGCACGCAGAACGAAGCACCCGAGGTGATCTACTACACCGGCTGCAACATGCTGCGCACGCCCCATATCGGCCTCCTGTGTCTGGAGGTGCTGGACGCCATGGGGGTGAGCTACGAGGTCATGGGCGGCCCCGGCCATTGCTGCGGCATCTTCCAGTTCCGCGAGGGCGACACGGCGACGGCGGAAAAGATCGCCGGCGGCACCATCGAGCACTTCGCGGCGACCGGCGCGTCGGAGGTGCTGGCGTGGTGCCCGAGCTGCGTCGTGCAGTTCGGCGAGCTCAACCTGCCGACCTTCGAGAAGAGCCGGCAGCGTGAGGTGCCGTTCGACATGCTGGCGTTCTATGTCTGGCTGGCCGGCCGGCTCGAAGACCTGAAGCCGCTGATGACGACACCGGTCAACCGGCGCATCGCCCTGGTCGAGCGGCCGGGCATCCCCGGCGCACGTGACGCCGCGGTCGAAATCGCCAAGGCGATACCGGGCGTGGAATATGTGCCGCTGCCGGACGTCCAGCGCGTCGCGATCACCTCGAACTATCTGACACTCCTGCCCGACTTCAAGGAGAAGCTGCTCCGGGAAGAGCTCGACGCCTGCGTCGAGGCCGGCGTCGACACCCTGGCGACGATCTTTCATCCCTGCCACCGCGAGACCTGCCATCTGGGCGAGGACAGGCCGTTCGAGATCGTCAACCTGATGGAACTGGTCGGCGAGAGCATGGGCATCCATGTGCCGGATCTGTTCAAGAAGCTGAAGATCATGGGCGATGTCGAACGCATCATCGCCGACAGCGCCGATATGATCGCCGAGCACAATCTGAACGTGGATGCCCTGCGCCAGCATCTCGAGGCCGAGGTGATCCACGCCAACCCGTTCGCCGGGGTGTTCTCGAAAGACTAAGCTGGGTTCGGACTGCCGAAGCCCATTTCGGCAAGCAGCCGGCGCACCGTCTCGGCGCAGGCCTCCGGTCGTTCAAGCTGCAGCATGTGTGTTGTGCCGGCGACGATCTCGGTCCGATAGCCAAGCTCGCTGTTGACCGTGCGCCCAATCGCCGAATGCGGCTTCGCGCCCTTCAGATCCGGGTCAGCGCACATCAGGGCGAAGCGGTCCGCGAACGGCTTGAGGTCGGGCAGCATCGACCACACCGTCGAATGGGCGTTCTCGGCATAGATGCCGGCCTCCATTTCCCGGGGACAGGCCAGTGTCCAGCCGCCGTCGCCGCAAGGCCTGAGGATCGTGCGCGCCAGAAGATCGTGTGCGCCGTCGATCCAGGACTGCATGGCCCTGGTCTCCCG
>JBPCWF010000555.1:0-4282 GCA_051009775.1 Hyphomicrobiales bacterium
CGATCCGATGTGGGAAGAGGCCAGCAAGCAGGCCGCCGCCGACGGTGTCGATCTTGAGGAAGGCGCCGACGAACCGATCCGGGACGGCAACAAGGTGCGGGTCTACATGTACTCCGCCGCGCCTGAATTCTCGCTCGAGAAGTTCACCGTCAAGCAGGGCGATGAGGTGACGATCTACATCACCAACACCGACGATGTGGACGACCTGACCCACGGCTTCACCCTGGGCAATCACGGCATCGCATTCGAGGTCGGCCCGCAGGCAACCGCGTCGGTGACCTTCACTGCCGACCGCCCTGGTGTGCACTGGTACTATTGCCAGTGGTTCTGCCACGCCCTCCATATGGAGATGCGCGGACGGATGATCGTGGAGCCGCGGAGCTCGTAATGTCTGTCCGCCGCCATATGATCCTGGCGTTGTCCGCGCTCTGGCTTCCGGCATCCGCGGATGCCGGGGAGACCCGCGTGCCGGCGACGCCGGGAGCCCTGGCGGCGGCGATCGAACTTGCGCAGCCGGGGGATGTCCTCCGGCTGCGCGCCGGCCGGCACGACGGGGGCGTCGTAATCGACAAGCCGCTCGCGCTGGAAGGCGGCGGGCGCGCCCATGTCGTCGGGACGGGTGCCGGATCGGTGGTCACGGTCACCGCGCAAGATGTCAGGATTACCGGCCTTCGGGTCAGCGGGTCGGGCTCGTCGCACGAAACCCTCGATTCCGGCGTCAAACTCACCAAAACGGCCGACCGGGCGGTGGTCGCGGGCAACCGCATCATCGGCAATCTCGTCGGCGTCGACGTTCACGGCGCCCGTGACGCGAGAGTTGCGGACAACCGCATCGTCGGCCGCACGGACCGCCGCATGAACGCGCGCGGCAACGGGATTTACGTGTGGAATGCGCCGGGGCTGATCGTCGAGGGCAATGACGTCCGGTTCGGGCGCGACGGCATCTTCGTCAACACCAGCAAGAACAACGTCTTCCGCAACAACTCGTTCCGCGATCTCAGGTTCGCCATCCACTACATGTACACCAACCGGAGTGAAGTGACCGGCAACCGGTCGATCGGCAACCACATCGGTTACGCCCTGATGTTCTCAAAGCGCCTCAAGGTGCACGGCAACCTCTCGCTCGGCGACCGCGACCACGGGATCATGCTGAACTACGCCAACGACGCCGACATCACCGGCAATGTCGTTCGAAACGGGGCCAAGAAATGCATCTTTCTCTATAACGCGAACAAGAACCGGATCTCCGGCAACCGTTTCGAGAACTGCCGCATCGGAGTTCATTTCACCGCCGGCTCGGAGCGCAACACCATCTCCGGCAACAGCTTCGTCTCCAACCGCACCCAGGTCAAATATGTCGGCTCGAAATGGCATGACTGGAGCGCCGGCGGGCAGGGCAATTTCTGGAGCGATCATCCGGCCTTCGATCTCGACGGCAACGGGATCGCCGACAACCGCTACCGGCCGAACGATCTGGTCGACCAGATCCTGTGGACGCAGCCCTCGGCGAAGCTCCTGCTGGGCAGCCCGGCGCTGCAGATCCTCAGGTGGTCGCAATCTCAGTTCCCGGCACTCCTTCCGGGCGGTGTCGTCGACAACGCGCCACTGATGCGCGGGCCCGGGATCGCCGCCAGCCAGAACCCGGAGCCGGCGCGATGAACGAGCATGCCCTCCATCTGGACGACGTCTCCAAGCGCTATGGCAGCGTCACCGCCGTCAGCCATCTGACGCTGAAAGTGGAGCGCGGCGAGCGCGTGGTGCTGGTCGGGCATAACGGCGCCGGCAAGACAACGCTGTTCAACATGATCCTCGGTCTGACCAGGCCGACCGGCGGCGCCTTGGCGGTGTTCGGCGCGCCTCCGGGTTCGCTCGATGCACGCACGAAGACGGCCTTTCTGCCCGAGAACGTTGCGTTCAACGGCGCTTTGAGCGGAGCGGAGACGCTGAAATTCTTTGTCCGCCTCAGGTGCGAAGCCGTCGGGCAGGTGAGCGAGCTTCTCGACCGCGTCGGTCTTGCCGATGCCGCCCACCGCGCGGTGCGCACCTATTCGAAAGGCATGCGGCAGCGGCTCGGGCTGGCGCAGGCGCTGATCGGCTCGCCGCGCCTCCTGGTGCTCGACGAGCCGACCAGCGGGCTCGATCCGGTCTCGCGCAAGCGGTTCTACGATATCGTCGACAACTGTGCGCAGGAAGGGACGACCGTGCTGACCTCGTCCCACGCCCTGACCGAAATGGAAGCCCATGCCGACCGCATCGTCATCCTGCGGATGGGCGAGATGGCGGCCGAGGGCACGCTCCTGTCGCTGCGCCGAAAGACCCGACTGCCGACCCGGATCCGCATCCAGACGGTAACGCGCGAACCGATCGCGAAGATCGCGGACGAATTGGGCGGTCGCCGGATCAACGGTCAGGCGGTCGAACTGGTCTGCCCGCCGGAAGACGTCTCGGCCCATATCGGCCGCATCGCAGCCTATGGCGATGCGGTTGCCGACGTGGAAATCGTTCCGCCCGGGCTGAACGACATCTATCTGCATTTTTCGACACAAGACGGCGGGGAGGGCATGCAATGACCCTGTCCCAGATCCTCAGCATGGCGGGCTATGAGCTGCGCGTCGGTTTCAGGAACCGGTGGGTCGTCACGGCGATTTCGATCCTGACCATATTTGCCGTCGTTCTGGCGCTCGCCGGATCGGCGCCGACCGGATCGACCGCAATCGATCCGCTGATCGTCCTGACAGTCAGCCTCGTCAGCCTGACCGTCTATGTCGTGCCGCTCCTGGCGCTGCTCCTGGCGTTCGACGCCTTTGCAGGCGAACGCGAGCGTGGCACGCTTGCGCTGCTTCTGACCTACCCGGTCGGCCGTCCCGCAATCGTGCTCGGCAAGTTCGCCGGCCATTCGGTCATCCTCGGCTGTGCCATCGCGATCGGCTTCGGCATCGCCGCCGGGCTGGTGCTGTTCGACAAAGGCGCCAGTGCCGCCGGCATCGCCGCGCTCGTGCGGCTGGTGGCGACGGCAACGCTGCTCGGCATGGTCTTTCTCGCCCTGGGCTATGTGCTGAGCGCCGTCGTGCGCCAGACCGCGACCGCGGCCGCGCTGGCGATCGGTCTGTGGCTCGGTCTGGTCGTCCTGTTCGACCTCGCTTTGCTGAGCGCGCTGGTCGCCGACGATGGCGGCGTGTTCACAAAGCACGTCTTTCCCTGGCTTCTTGTCGGCAACCCGGCGGACGGGTTCCGGCTGTTCAACATGGCGAGCCTGCCGGAGGGCGGGTCCGCGATCGGCAGCGCCCTGGCGCACGGACCGTCGCCGCTCGCCGCGCTTGCGGGCCTGGCGGCATGGACCGGGGCGGCGCTGTTGCTCGCCGTCGCCAGCGTAAGGAGGATCGAACCATGATCCGGCATTTCATTTTGGCGACCGCCATCACCGCCGGCGCCCTGGCGCTGAGCGGATGCCAGGAGGAAGAGATCATCGCCAGGCCCGCGGCGGTCGCCCTCACCCGGGAGGCGGTCGCGCATTACTGCCAGATGACCGTGCTCGACCACCCCGGTCCAAAGGCGCAGATTCATCTCGCCGGAAATCCGCACCCCGTCTGGTTCACGCAGATCCGCGATGCAATCGCCTTCACGTTGCTGCCGGAAGAGGTCGAAGAAATCGCCGCGATCTACGTCACCGACATGTCGGCGGCGACATGGGATGTGCCCGCCGCCGGAAACTGGATCGCGGCCCAGGACGCGGTGTTCGTGATCGAAAGCAAGCAGCGCGGCGGCATGGGGGCGCCGGAGGTGGTGCCGTTCGGCGACCGCGAGGCGGCCGATGATTTCATCTCCCGCCATGGCGGCCGTGCGGTCAAGCTTGACGGGATCCCGAAGGACTATGTTCTGGCGCCGGTCGATGTGCCGGATGTGGTCCTCGGTGTGGGAGGGTGACCGTGGCACTGATTACGCGACGCCGGTTCATAGCGATTTCCGCGGCGGCCATCGCCCCGCTCGTCGGTGCCAGTACAAGCCATGGATCTCAGGCGGCGACCTGGCGGGGGATCGCGCTCGGCGCCTCCGCGTCGATCCGCATTGACGGCCGGACGCCGGGCGAGGCGGCCGGCACATTGCGCGCCTGCGTCCGTGAGATTGCCCGCCTTGAAGCGGTCTTCAGCCTCTACCGCGCGGACAGTGCGCTGTCGCGCCTCAACCGGGCGGGCATGCTCAGGCAGCCGGCGCCCGACCTGCTGGCGGTGCTTTCGACGGCGCGCGGGGTACACGCGGCGACAGACGGTGCGTTCGATCCGAC
>JBPCWF010000556.1:0-4455 GCA_051009775.1 Hyphomicrobiales bacterium
AAGTGGAGAAGATCATCGACATCCCGACCGAGGACGTCGAGGGCTGGCCGATCCCGGTGCCGTCGCTGATCACCGATATCCTGGTGTCTATGGACGACAAATACATGTATTTCTCCAACTGGCTGCATGGGGATCTGCGCCAGTACGACATCTCCGATCCGTCCAATCCGAAGATGACCGGCCAGGTCTGGCTCGGCGGCCTGCTCGGCAAGGCGCCGGAGGTCAACGGCAACAAGGTGGCCGGCGCGCCGCAGATGATCCAGCTGTCGCTCGACGGCAAGCGGCTCTATGTCACCAATTCGCTGTTCTCGACCTGGGACAACCAGTTCTATCCGGACATGAAGGATATGGGCTCGTGCATGGTCCAGGTCGATTGCGATGCCGAGAACGGCGGCATGTCGATCAACGAGGAGTTCTTCGTCGACTTCGCCAACGAGCCCAGAGGCCCGGCCCGCGCGCACGAGATGCGTTATCCGGGCGGCGACTGCACGTCCGACATCTGGATCTGAGGAACGAAGGGGCGGCCCGGCACGGGCCGCCCGCTTGCCCGATGGCTGTCTACAAGGTCACGCTCGCCAACCGCGGCGGCCGCGAGATCGAGGTCTGGGACGACGAGACCATTCTCGACGCCGCCGAGGATCAGGGTGAGGTTCTGCCCTATGCCTGCCGCTATGGCGGCTGCGTGACCTGCGCGGCACGGCTGGTGTCAGGCATCGTCGACCAGAGCGACGGCGTCGCCCTCAAACCCGATCAGATCGAAGACGGCTACGTGCTGCTGTGCGTCGCGCAGCCCAGGTCCGACTGTGTCTTCAAGGTCGGGGTCGAGAGCCACGACACGCTCTACAGGAATCCGTTCAAGAGCCCGCGCAAGACGCCGTGAGGCGGAGAATGATCTAGACCTCTGCGTTCTGAAGCTCGTCGGCCGGCTCGGCTTTCTGGGCTTTGGGGTCGGAGTTCGCCTTCGCCGCCATGGCCTGCAGCTCGGCATCGGCCTCCTGCTTGTCGACTGCCTTCTCGAAACTCTCGCGCCAGAACTGCCTGACATCCTCGGTATTGCCGGACAGCACCTTGTTCTGCACCCAATGGATCAGACGCAGGTCCTTGCGCCCCACCGTGATCGCCTGATTTTTTTCGCGGCGCTCGGTGTGGACATTGCTCGGGTCCTCGCGGCGGCGGCGGTCCGGACCGAAATAGCCGCTCGGCGTCAGGATGTAGGGCTTGGGATTTTCAAACAGATTGGTGATCTTCTGATACAGATTGATCGCCCTCAGAGGCTTGGCGAGGAAATCGTCAAAGCCGTTTTCGATGCTCTCCATGACGACACGGCGCGAGCAATGGCCGGTGACCAGGATCATGGGCAAGAACTTGTTCGGAGAGTCCGGCGCGCAGCGCACGAGATTGGCGAATTCGAAGCCGTTGATCAGCGGCATGTTGTAATCGACGAGAGCGAGATCGATCCGTTCCCGGCCGATGATTTCGAACGCTTCGATGGCGTCCGTTGAACGGATGATCTTGCGGATGCCGAAACCGTGCAGCGCATCGGTCATGAGCGACAGGAACGGCCTGGAATCGTCGATGATCAGGACATGCTTATCCGACAACTCAAACTCGTGCATGTCACCTGCCCCCGTGCGGCCACTCGGTTGACGCAAAAGACTTAACCGTCGCAGGCTACCCGCAAAACCATAATTTATTTCTAAATGCTTCTCTAAATTTGTACCAACACCTTCGCTTCCGCGCGTACTCTTATGAAACTGCACACTATTCTTGACCGAGCTCTCCGCTCAGTCGATCAGCCGCGAAGGTGCTTATGCAAGTGCCGGATAGCCCTGCCGCCGGGCCGACCGCTCCAGGTCCAGTATCCTGTCATAGGCAGCCGCCCCGGGCACGGACACGCCGTCGAGCAGGAGCGCGGCGCGGACCTCGGCCAGACCGGGGTCGGCGAAGGCGCGCTCAAGCGCGGCACGCATGCGGTCCAGCGTGCCGGCCGCGACGTCCGGACGGGTGACGTAGGGCAGGCCGGGCGCGGTGGGCGACACGGCGAGCGCCTCCAGGGCTTCGGCAAACTCGGGCCGGTGGCGCCCGGCCAGCGCCCAGACCACGCTGTCAACGGCGCAGACATCCGCGCCGCCGCGCATGACCGCATCGAGCGAAGCCAGGTGGCTGCCGGTCTCGATCACCGCGCCGAAGAACTGCCGCGCCCGGGCATATGGCGCAACGACGCTGCGCAGGGCCGAATAGCCCGATTGCGACATGGGATCGTTGAACGCGGCGCTTCGGCCGCGCAGATGCTCGATGGACGACAGACCGTCCGCCCGGCGCACCACCACGAAACTGCAATAGTCCGGGCCGCTGCAGCCGTCCGCCGCGTAATGCGGCGTGGCGACGAGGCTCAGCCGCCCCGCCCACTCATGGGTCAGCGGATAACCGCAGGTCTGCGACAACAGAAGCTCCGGAGCAGCCCATAGCTCCGGCACGGGAACGTCGTGCACGAGCCGAGCGGGCACATCGCGAATGCCTTCGGCGGCGAACGCCTGTGCCAGCGCCGCCCACCAGGCGTCGGTCGCCGCGCGCAGTTCCGGCCAGTCATACATCGGCAGCGACGCCTGCATGCCCGCTCCCTAGCCGACCCGGTCGAGCAGCGTGCGGACGAACCCGCCGCATTCGTTCGGCTGAACCACCGCGTCGCGGATCAGGCCGTCGAAATGACGCGTCAGCACACGAATATGCTCGGTCGAATTGAACACGAAGAACATCTTGCCGACATAAAGCGCGGCGCGCTGAGGCCCGAAGATGGTGTAGGGCGATGTGAAGGTGTTGCGGCCGTCGAACAGAAACCACCGGAATGTCGGATACAACTCGTCGGTGAGCTGGACCATGCGCTCAAGCTGCACGCGCCGCTGCCCGGGCGTCAGATCGACCCAGATGCCCGAACCTTCCGCGAACTGCTCGAGGATCTGGCGCGATGTGCAGGCCTCGATATCGGTCTCCGGCTTGCGGCTGTAGGCCAGGCGCTCCTCGGCCTCCTCCTTGCGCGCTTCCGCCGTGACCGAGGCCCAGTTGCGGTACTCGTACTCGATCACCTCATCGGTCTTGAGCAGGTCCGGCAACGACATGGGTACATAGCGGATCTTGTAGCCGGCGGCTTCGCGGTGCCAGCGCGCCAGCAGATCGTCGACATGGCTGCGTTCACCGGTTTCGATCTCCAGCTGCCTGAGGATGTCGGTGCCGACGCGGTCGGTCTGCGACAGGCCGAGCAGCCAGTCGATGCTGACATTGTAGCGCGTCGCGATGCGCGCGATGGTTTCCGCGCGCGGCAGGCGGACGGTGGCCTCAGACAGGAGCTGCGACAGGGTCGAGCGATCGAGACCGGCGTCGGCGGCGAACCGGGCCTGGCTCTGGTGCGAACGCTCGATCAGATGACCCAGACGCTCGCGGAAGATCGAGACGGTGTCACGTTTGTCGAGCATAAGCCGGGCTCCAGGGGCATTACCGAGCTATGTTTATAATTATCAACACTAGTGGATTAAGTATACCACTATAAACAGAAACGCGTACATATTCACGTATTCACCACAGTTGGTTTGAGGCACACTCTCGTCAGAGTACTGACAAAGGGGCTGTGGTATGGATACGGATGCGCGACCTGCGCAGGGAATCGAGTGGCCGACGGTGGCGCTCATCGCCGGTCTTCATCTGTGTTTTCTCACCCTCACCTGGTTCTGGAGCGCGCTGCCGCTGTGGCTTGCCGTTCCCGTGGCGGCCTATCTCACCGGGCTCTATGGCAGCCTCCAGCACGAGGTCATCCATGGCCACCCGACATCGTCGCGCGCCCTCAACCAGGCGCTGGTCTGGCCGTCGCTGCTCGTCTGGGTTCCCTTTGGCCGCTATCGCTGCCTGCATCTCCAGCACCACGCCACCGACCGGCTGACCGATCCTTATGACGATCCGGAATCGTTCTATCTCGACCCTCAAGCCTGGGGGCGGGTGCGCCGGCCGATCAGGGCGCTCTACCGCTTCAACAACACACTGGCCGGCAGGTTGACGGTCGGCCCGGCCGTGACGGCGGTCAGGTTCTGGGCCTGCGAGGCGAAAAAGATCCGGGCCGGCGAGCGCGGAGTCCTGCGCGACTGGGCGCTGCACCTGCCGGCCGTGGCAGCCGTCATCGCCTGGACCTGGGGCGTGTGCGGCATCGCGCCCTGGCTCTACATTGCGGCTTTCGCCTATCCCGGCACCGCGCTCATATTGCTGCGGTCCTTCGCCGAGCATCGTGCCCATGACCGCCAGCCCGCCCGCACGGTGATTGTCGAGACCTGCCCCGTCATCGCGCTCCTGTTCCTCAACAACAACCTGCACGCCGTGCATCACGACCGTCCCTGGCTTGCCTGGTACCAGATCCCCGCGGTCTACCGGCGCCGGCGGCGCGACGTGCTCGACGGCAACGGCAACTATCTG
>JBPCWF010000557.1:0-4134 GCA_051009775.1 Hyphomicrobiales bacterium
GGCACCGGCAACCGCGATCGCCGCCGCCGCGACGCTCCAGCGTCCGGCGGACTCGCCCAGAAAAATCATCGTCAGGACAAGAAACAGGAGCGGTTCGATCCGGCCGATCAGAACCACGCTCGTGACATCGGCGCGCTCCAGTGCGAGGAACCCGAGGGCCGGCGCCAGAGCGGCTGACAGTGTCGACAGCACCACCAGCCAGCCCCAGTCGCGGCGGGCGAGTTTTCTGAGCCGGACGGGTGCCCACTCCTTCCGGTAAATCGCCAGCAGGGACATCATGGCGCACAGGTTGCCGACGAACAGCACATTGCAGAAGCTGATGGCATTGCGTCCGTCGACAGGATGCGAGGCGCCGAGATCGTAGAGCAGCCGGACGATTGAGTTGCTGGCTGCGAAGACCAGGATGGCCGACCAGACGAGAAGCGCGCCCATGTGCTCTCGGAAAATCCTCATGTACCGTCCGCCGCTCACATCCTCCCGCCCATCAGGCCAGCGGCCGTGCCGGCACCGGCGTCGAGGGCAACGAGTATACGGTTCAGTTCGGCATTCTCAATAACAGCTAAGTGCCCGCCGAACAGGCCGGGGCCGGATAGCGGGCCTGCGCCAGGCGGAACAGACCGGCCGGAAAAACAGTCCAATCATCATTGCGACGCCAAACAGCACCGAACTCGCCGCCGAGCCGCTTTCCGATGAACCCGGACGGCACCGACAAAAACACTCCCGGGATCATGTAGAGCCCGACCAGCGTGCCGATCCCGGTATGGTCGATGCCGAAGTCGCGAACGATGAACGGCGTTGGAGAACCAACCGGCTGGAACTGGAAGCCGAGCGCAAAGCGCGCGATGAACAAGACACCCAAAATGAACCAGCGATTAATGCCCATGACGGGGATAGGTTTCCTCAATGAATGTCGATGTCTCGCGGTCCTGTTCCATGTCGTTTCCTTTGGTCATCGGAATGCACTCAACGGCGCAAATTGTTCCAGGCATGCGTCATGCCGGTCCTGGCAGACTGCGCCCGGGCTGCGTGAAACGCTGGTGGTCGCTATCGGGAAATGATCGTTTAATCGGCTTCGCTTGACCATGTGCCCGGTGCGATCCGTCCGCTCACCGCAAGCTGGCAAATGCCGCATCGAAATTGCCGTTCCGCTGTTTGAGCTTTGTCACAATCACCGATCTGAGACGCTGCGACAGCCACACACCGAACACACTCACATCGATCACCCGGAAGCCGCCGCCGCGCTTGGCGAGCCGCCATTTGATCTGTCCGCCCGCACCGCCGACGATTTTGGTGCTCACGACGATGCCGTAACGGCCTGAATTGGTACTGCCGGTAACCTCAACGCGAGTTCCGCGCAGCCGCCCGGAATAGGTCGCAAACGCCTTGGTGATCATGCTCTCGACAAGACGGCGAACATGCGCCTTTTGATGCGACGGCAACCTGCGGGCATAGCGTCCGAGCGAGAATTTGGCGATCACGCTGAGATCCGCATGCCGGCGCAGGATCGAGCGGAACTGCACGACCGAGCCGGCATTGGCCGCCGCAAGCACGCCGTTGCCGATACGGCCGACGTATTTTTCGGCCGCATTCGAGGCATGCGCTCCGGATAGGCTTGTCATCAACGCCGCGCCGACGATCACCAGGGCGACAAGAGCAATGACGTGGGGCCGGGGTGAAACGCGTGCAAGCCTTGTGTTCACTGACATGGTGTTCCTCATTTGCTGAAACGGGTTGAGTGATGTGATGGTCATGCGCCCCCCTGCTCCGCCGGCCGCCAGGCGCTCACCAGCCGGGCGATAAGCACCGCCAGATAGAGCGAACCGGTCGCCGCCTCGAAGCTCGCCCAGATACGTGCAACGGCACTGACCGGCGAAATATCGCCATAGCCGAGCGTGGTGATGGTGGTCAGGCTGAAATAAAGCAGATCGTTCCAGACCAGCTCCGGCCGTTCGCCATCGAGACCAAAGGAGCCGGGCCGGAACGCCTCGAGCATCGCGAAGCACATGGCCCAGACGATCGCGAGCAGGAGATAGACCGCGATCCCGCCGCAGACTTCGTCAAAGCCGACAGATGTCGCCGTCAGCACCCGGACCAGCACGAGCCCAAGCACGAAGCTGCATAAGGCCACCAGAAGCGCGCTCGAAATGATGTCCGATGTTCCGCCATCCCACACCGGATGCACCCACATCAGGAACAGCCACGGCAGCGCGAGGCTGAGCGCCACGGTAAATGTCCAGAGCCGCCCGCTCGCCGCGTATACCGCTGCGACCAGCACGCCGGTGAACATGAGGACGAGCGCGAAATCCCCGACACCCTGTCCCTCTGGAAACGGCGACGCCAGGATCAGCAGGATCACCGCGCCGAGTAACCCGAATAAACGGTTGCCCTCAAATCGCCAGGCCCGGGCCCGGATGATCGGCCGGTCGTCGAAAGCATGGTGCTTAATTGTCATGACACGCTACCTCATTCCGCCAGAGCCGCCGCGAACGCTGGCTCAGCTGCCGCCGGAGCTTCACCAGCCTGCGCGGCGTTATGTTCCCCGGTCTCCGCTGACGGTTTGCTCACCCGGAAGAAGATGGCGTAGAGCACCGGCACCGCGACCAGTGTCAGCAGCGTGCCGACCGACAGCCCGGCCGCGATCACGACCGCCATGGCAAAGAACAGGGGTGACGGCGGGATCATCAGGGTGAACAGACCGAGGATGGTCGTCGCCGTCGTCATCATGACCGGCTGCAGACGGCTCACCGAGGCCTCGACCACCGCATCGAACGGATGCTTGCCCTGGTCGATCTGCACCTGGGTCTCATCGATCAGAACGATGGCGTTGTTGATGATGATGCCCGCGAGGCTCAGGAAGCCCAGCGTCGCCATGAAGCCGAGGAAAGAACCGGTTGCGAGCAGACCCACCGCTGCGCCCAGGAACGACAGCGGGATCGACAGGAACACGATCGCCGGCTTGGCGAAGGAGTTGAACTGCCAGACCAGGAGCAGGATCATCGCAGCCAGGCAGTGGGGCACGAACTCGAACAGGGCGTTCTGACCCTTGGCGGCCGCATGGGGCTCGCCGCCGATCTCGATCACATAGCCGGCCGGCAGGGTCTTCGCGATCCTGTCGAGCGCCGGCTGTACCGCCTGAAGCAGCTCGCCGGCCTGCATCCAGGAGTGTTTGGCTTCGACCGTGACGGCACGCTTGAGGTTGTACCGGGCGATCTTGCTGTACTGGTTGATCGCGCGGAACTCGGCCACCTCACTCAACAGAACACCGCTGCCAAGCGCCTGCGAATAGACCTCGATCGACCGCAGCCGGTCCATGTCAGTGCGTT
Source organism: Hyphomicrobiales bacterium (assembly GCA_051009775.1). Classification (GTDB taxonomy): domain Bacteria; phylum Pseudomonadota; class Alphaproteobacteria; order Rhizobiales; family JAJFHB01; genus JBPCWF01. The sequence continues at coordinate 3,324 of JBPCWF010000557.1, forward strand.
CCGCACGCTTGGCGCGGATCAAGATCGGTATGGTCTGGTCGCCTTCGCGGTAGACCGATACCGCTTCGCCGCCGAAATAGCCGTTGAGGCTGTCGGCGATCTCACGCGACGTCACCTGCGCACGGCGGGCGCGGGTCTGGTCGATCTCGACGATCACGTTCGTGACCCGGTTGCCCCAGTTCTGATAGATGCCGATGGTGCCCGGAATATCGCGGAACGCCTGCTCCACCTGGCGCCCGTATGCGGCGACGCGATCCGGTTCGCGCCCGCGCAGACGGACCTCGACCAATCCGGGTTCCGTGTTGCCGAGGAAGAACTTCTTGACCCGGGCATAGGCCTCCGGATGGTTGTCGGCAAAGTAGTGCCGCGTCCTGTCGATCATGCCGGAGACATCTTCACCCGTCTCCACCGTGACCAGCGCGAACCCGATGTTGGACGCGGAATCCCGCGGCGCCAGGGAGGCGAAGAAACGCGGTCCGCCATAGCCGACATAGGCCACGGAAGCGGTCACCTTGGGATTGGCAGTCTCATCACCGAGCCAGCTTGTAAACCTGGACATGGTCTCCTGCGTCGCCTCGGTGGTCGCACCCGACGGCAGATCGACATAGACCAGATACTGGTTGCGGTCGGATTCCGGGAAGAACTGCTGCGGCACTGCCGACAGGAGGTAGAAGCTCGCGACAATCGTACCGATCATCGCGGCCGCGACCGGATACTTGGCGCGCACGGTCAGGCCGATGAACGTCCGGTAGGCCCGGAACAGCGGCTTGTCGAACGCCGCCCTGGCCTCTTCCGGCGTCTTCTTCGGCTT
>JBPCWF010000558.1:0-8089 GCA_051009775.1 Hyphomicrobiales bacterium
GATATGCACGTTGCCGAGCAGTACGACCGCGACCAGCACACCGAGCGCGATCGCCGCGACGAGGATGACCGGCTTCGAGACGCGCGCAAGGCTGTCCCGCCGCCAGCGCAGTAGCGGACCAACGGCCATCACCGCCAGCATCGGCAGGGCGAAGACCGCGCCGACCGGGTTGAAATAGGGCGGTCCGACCGACACGCGCACATCGAATGCCTCGGTCAGCAGCGGGTAGAGGGTGCCGAGCAGCACCACGCCCAGCAGTGCGCTGAGCATGACATTGTTGAAGACCAGCGCCCCTTCGCGGCTGGTCGCGGAAAAGCGCTTTCCTTCGCTGATCGCTCCGGCGCGAAGAGCGAAAAGCAGCAATGCGCCGCCGATGTAGATCGCCAGCAGCGCGAGGATGAAGCTGCCGCGTTCGGGATCGACCGCGAAGGCATGGACGCTTGTCAGCACGCCGGAGCGCACCAGGAAGGTGCCGACAAGGCTCAGGGAGAACGCCAGGATGCCGAGCAGGATGGTCCAGTTGACCAGCGCCTGGCGCCGTTCAACGACCAGCGCCGAATGGAGCAACGCGGTGCCGACCAGCCACGGCATGAACGAGGCGTTCTCGACCGGGTCCCAGAACCACCAGCCGCCCCAGCCGAGCTCGTAATAGGCCCAGTAGCTGCCGAGCGTGATGCCGATGGTCAAAAAGCACCAGGCGGCAAGAACCCAGGGCCGCACCCACCTGGCCCAGCTCGCGTCGATCCGCCCTTCGATCAGCGCCGCGACGGAGAACGAGAACGCCATGGAGAAGCCGACATAGCCCAGATAGAGGAACGGCGGATGCACCGCCAATCCGAAATCCTGCAGGAGCGGGTTGAGGTCGTTGCCGTCGACCGGCGCCGGATTGAGCCGCTCGAACGGGTTCGAGGTGAACAGGATGAAGGTCAGAAAGCCGGCGCCAATCATGCCCTGGACCGCCAGCACGCGCGCCTTGAGCGGATCGGGAAGATTGCTGCCCCAGAGCGCAACCGCGCAACCGAAGAGGGCGAGAATCAGTACCCACAACACCATCGATCCTTCGTGATTCCCCCACACCGCAGATACTTTGTATATAAACGGCATGGCGGAGTTCGAATGAGCGGCGACCGTCATCACCGAGAAGTCGGACGTGACGAAAACATAGGTCAGGCATCCGAAGGCCAAAGCGACAAAGCCGAACTGCCCGCACGCCGCCGTCGAGCCGAACCGCATGAAATTGGCATCGCGGTGATACGCCCCGATCATCGGCACAATCGACTGGACGAGCGAGAGTGTGAACGCCACGATGAGGGCGAAATGTCCGGTTTCCGCTATCAACTGAAGATATTCTCCTGAGCTATTTCAATGGTTTAGACGAAATCACCATCGATTTCCGATGACGGCGCCGACCACGCAATCCGACCGTGGCGGACGCACTGAAAATAGTCCGCACACCCCTCAAATGCCAGTTTTGCCGAGACTATGTTTCCGCGCCAATGCGGCCATAGATGGGCAACGGTCCGGTTCGGGTTTTAGATCCGTATACAGATGAATAGTCTGGAACGGACGATCTCATTGTCGCTCTTATTTGGTCACCAAATCGTCACGGCCCACACAAGGAATTGTCACCACCGATGCAATTTGGCGCCCAGTTTTGAGGCTACTCCTATCAGCGGTCGTTGGGACGGCTACGCGATTGCATGTGTCGAGGGGGACATTGCTGATGAAGCGGATTGCCAAACTTTTATCCTATACCTGCCTCGCCTTCGGCGGGGGAATTCTCTTAACCAACCTGCAGCTGGCACCGACGGTCGCCAATGCCGAGAGCCGCAGCCCCGGCTGGCTCGGCGATATTAGCCTCGCCCGGGACGCCACCGGGATCGCAGACCAGCTGAGAACCTATCTCGATACCGGCCGCACTCTGCCGGGTCGCGGTGAGTTCAGAATCGCCGGAACCTCCGGCGATCGTTCGTCTCCGGGCATCGTGATCGAGCCGGCAGCGGCCTCCAAGGGCGACCTTCTGCCCATGCCGGAGGACGATGACGAGCTGACGAACGAAGACGACGAACTGCCGCCGGATGCGGAAGCGCCGTCGGAAGATGAAGGTGCCCTGCTCGAGGAAGACGACGACGAAGCCGAGACGGCGGAAGACACCGAGACGGAGGAAGACACCGAGACGGCTGAAGAAAGCGACGGCCTTCTGAGCGACGGTGACGAGGAAGCCGAGACCGCGAATCAGAGCAGCGACGAAGCGGAGGAAGACACCGAGACGGCGGAAGAGAGCGACGATCTTCTGGGCGACGACGAGGAAACCGAAACCGCGAATCAGAACAGCGACGAAAACGACGAAGCGGAAACTGAGATCGCGGACGAGGGCGACGATCTGCTCGGTTCGGACGGCGACGAGAAAATTGCGGAAGACGACACCGAGGAAGACGTTGACCTGCTGGCCAAGCCGCAGAAAGCGTCCTTGTCGGACGACGAAGACGGTGACCTCCTGACCGACGACGACGATAGTGAAACCGACGCCGCTGCGTCGGATGACGGCAGCGAGTCTCTCCTGGACGGCGATGACGAGACAGAAACCGCGAACCTCAATACCGACGACGATGCGGAGGCCGATTCAGAGGCGAGCGAGACCGGCGTATCGGCCGACGAAGAACATGTCCGGCTGTTCCTGGAGAACCGCTATCCTTCGGCCAACACCTGCGGTGTATGCCATCCCAAACACTACAAGGAATGGGCGGTCTCCCAGCATGCCTATGCCCAGATCAGCCCGATCTATCTCTCGCTCAACAACCGCATCAACCAGTTGTCGAACGGGTCGAACGGCGATTTCTGCCTGCGCTGCCACTCTCCGGTCGGCGCCAATCTCGGCGAGAGTTCGTTCATGTCGAACCTGGATCGCCATCCGGCCTCGCGTGAAGGCATCACCTGTGTGGTCTGCCACCGCATCGACCGGTCCTACAACAAGGCCAGCGGCCGGCTGGCCCTGGTCGAAGGCGGGTTGACCGAGCCGGTCTTCGGCCCGTCGGGCAATGTCGAGCTGAAGCAGGTTCTGGACACGCCGGAGAAGTACCGGGTGGTGACCGATCCGAATCAGCCGGGCCGTCAGATCCATGCCGAGGCCAAGCTGTTCCAGAACATCCAGACCTCGACTTTCTGCGGCACCTGCCACGACGTCACCCTGTTCAACGGCTTCCGTCTGGAAGAGGCGTTCAGCGAGTACCGTGTCTCACCGGCCGCCGCCAAGGGCATCACCTGTCAGGACTGCCACATGGGCAAGATTCAGGGCAAGGTCTCCGGCTACGAACAAGGCCCGGCCGCCGTTGTCGGCGACGTTCCGACCAAAACCCGGAAGATCACCAGCCATCTGTTTTCAGGACCTGACTATCCGGTCGTGCATCCCGGCATCTTCCCGCACAACCAGGAAGCCGCAGCGTTCAAGACACTTCGCCAATGGCTGAAGTTCAAGCACAAGGAAGGCTGGGGAACCGACGAGTTCGAGGACAACAAGTCCGACGACTACGAGTTTCCCGAAACCTGGGCGTCGATCGACGACCGCTATGATGCACGGGCGATTCTGGACAAGCAGGCCGAATCGCTTGCCTGGGCCAAAGAGAAGCGCCTCGAGATCCTGAAGATCGGCTTCCTGCTCGGCGACGTGATCACCGACAGGGCCGACAAGGGCGGCATCTCGTTCCGCGTGCAGGTCAAGAACGGTACCGACGGCCACAACGTGCCGACCGGCTTCACCGGCGAACGGCTGATCTGGCTCGACGTGACCGTGAAAGACAGCGAAGGCACGGTTGTGTTCCGCTCCGGCGACCGGGATCCGAACGGCGATGTCAGGGACAGCCACTCGTCCTACGTCCACGCCGGCAAGGTTCCGAAGGACGAGTATCTGTTCAGCCTGCAATCGATCTTCGTGGTCCAGAACGGCCGCGGCGGCGAGCTCCCGCAGGTGATCCCGATCCCCTACCCGTCCTTCGCCCTGCCTCGGGTCCTGCCGTCGATCCAGTCGCTGGTGTTCTCCGGCGAGCCGACCACCGAGCGCAACCATAAGAAAGGCATCGAGCCCAACGGCGAGAGATGGGCGAAATACGATGTCACGCGCGGTGCGCTGACCGGCAAGGGGCCCTACAAGGCAACGATCAAACTCAATGCGCAGGCGGTTCCGGTCAACCTTCTGCTGGCCATGCAGAATGTCGGTTTCGACTACGGCATGACACCGCGTGAGCTCGGCGACGCGCTGATCGCGGGCACCCAGACCCTGTGGCAGCGGGACCTGACCTTCGATGTCGAGTCCCCGATCACACCGGTGAGCGACGCGGGCACCGGCACGCAACAGTCTGGTTCGAAGTACCGCTCATCAGCGGCGGGTGAAGGCAACACCCTCAAGTGAGGTCCGGGACGGGCAGATATCCCGTCAGTCACAAAACCGGCGGGCGCGTTGTTCCCAACGCGTCCGCCACACCAAAAAAAGACCGGGTTCCTCGAAATATCGGGCGAGTGAGGGAGTTAGTTGAGTGATGAACAGGATGCGCGGAAGGAACTACTGGCATTATGCATCTGTCCTGTTGGCGGCCGCGGGCATGTTTTTGTGTGTTCTCGGCATGGCCACCGCAGGGGCGTCGGAGTATGACGCGGACCAGAAGGAGACAGCTCAGGCCGAAACCGCACAAGGCGAGACCATTGAGCGCAAGGAAAAAAAGCCCTGGTACGATTCCTTCTGGCCGCTCGGCGACCGGGTCGACGTCCATAAGCTGGAAGACGAGTACATCCCCTTCCAGACGGAATGGGGCGCCCAGGCTCCGGGCAAAAAGGCAAAGGCCGCAACGTCGGAGAACCCCGAAGCTTCAGAAGACCTCGAAGGCTCCGAGGATCTCGAAGATTCCGAAGATCCCCAGGGCACGGAAACCACAAGAACGATCGAGCGCGCCGAAAAGGGCTGGTTCACCTCACTGTTCGGCATCGGTTCGCAGGACGGCCTGAAGGGAGATTTCAGCCCGGGCTCATCCGAGTCCGCAACCACCACGCTGCCGCCACGGCCGGATCTTTTCGTCGAGTTCGGCGACCCGTTCCTCGACACCGGCCAGCTCGACGCCGGCTTCCATGTGCCGATCATCGGTGCTGTATGGCAGCCGAGGCTGTGGTCCTACTTCATCTACCGCACCGCGCTGCAGACGTTCGATGCCGGGGGAGACGGCTCCGTGCGCGAGACCGAATGGGCCAACCGGCTCGACCTGTTCGTCAACCTACAGCTGACCGGCACCGAAAAGATCCTGCTCGGCCTGCGCCCGCTTGACGAGAACCGGCCCAGCGAGTTCACCCGTTACACCTTCAACGGAAGAGGCAAGGAAGGCTTCAACGAAGAGTTCAACTACGTCCCCGAGACCCTGTTCTTTGAGGGTGATCTGGGCAGTCTGTTCCCGGTGCTGGACCAGGCCGGCGTCATTCCGATCGACTTCGGCTTCACGGTCGGACGTCAGCCGATCGTGTTCCAGGAAGGCATCCTGATCAACGACACGCTCGATGCCCTCGGCTTCGTGCGCAACAACATTCCGTTCGCGGGCACGTCCAACCTCAGGGTGTCGGGCCTATGGGCATGGAATCGTGTCGACCGCAACGATCTTCGCAACACCGCCAATGCCGACCTGTTCGGCCTGTTCATCAACGCCGACACCCACACCAGCACGTTCAATCTCGACACCATCTTCATCAACGACAAGTCCGGACCGACCGACGGCCTCTATTTCGGGTTTTCCGCGATCCAGCGCATGACCCTGTGGGGCGAGACCGTCGCGACCGCATTCCGGGCCAACGCGTCGATCGCGCTTGAGGAGGAAGTTGCCGGTGTCCCGGGCAACGTGATCGGAGATGGTGTGCTGCTGACCGCCGAGTTCTCCAAGCACCCGCACGGCTCGGACGACATTGTCTACTTCAACCCGTTCATCGCCATCGGCAATTACACCCAGGCCGGCCGCGAAGCGGTTGTCGGCGGCCCGCTGGCTAACACCGGCATCCTGTTCGCCTCGCCCGGACTTGGCAACTACCTGGCCGAGATCAACCCGTTCACCGACGACGTGGTGGGTTACGCCCTGGGGTATCAGGCATTCTGGGACAATAACCGCCGCAACCTGATCCTCGAGACGGCCGCGCGCTACAGCTACAACGGAACCGGTCCCGACAGCGTCGGCTTCGGCGCCCAGCTGCAACAGGCGGTCGGGCGGCACGTTCAGCTCACGTTCGAGGCCTATTACACAATCAATGACGGCGAAAAGGACGGCGCGGGCGCCCGTGCGGAGGTGCAGGTCGTCTACTGATCTTTGGACGAAAGGAAAGGGCTCCGGTCTCCGCCGCGTCGTTGCTGTGACCGGAGCCACCGAACAGGTGGCACAACAAGACAAGGTTCGTAGTCAAAAGGATGCTGACAGGCTCGATTACTGAAATCGGTGGATTGCTGATTCTTCTCGCCGCGTCCCTGCAGGTCGCGATAGGCATCTACTCGTTTGCAACACGCAGCCTGAGTACCGCGCGGCTCGAGCGCGAACATCTCGAGGAATTCGAGGTCCAGGCGGCCACCGTGGCCCGGCGCGTCGACGCGATCCGCGGCATCCGCGAACCCGCATGGAACGGCAAGAGGACGTTCCGGATCGCGCAGTGCACATACGAGGACAAGAACCGGGACGTGTGCTCCTACTATCTGGTCCCCGACGACGGCAAACCGATCGCGCCGTTCCGCCCGGGCCAGTTCCTGACCTTCGAGCTGCCGGTCCCGGGCGAGGAGCACCCGGTCGTGCGCTGCTACTCCCTGTCCGACAGCCCAACCGAAAAGCAGCATTACCGGGTTTCGATCAAACGGCTCAAGCCGCCGCTCAAGGCGCCGCCGGGCACCCCGCCGGGTGTCGCGTCCTGTTTCTTTCACTATCGTCTGTGGAAGGGCGAGACCGTCGAGGCCTATGCGCCCGCGGGCGACTTCTACCTCGACACCGCGTCCAACCGTCCGGTCGTGCTGGTGGCCGGCGGCATCGGCCTCACGCCGATGATCAGCATGCTGAACTGGCTGGTGACGTCCCAGCCCGACCGCGAGGTCTGGCTGTTTTACGGTGTGCGCAATCGAAACGAGCATGCCATGTATGACCACCTGGAGCGGATCCGGTACGACCACCCGAACGTGCACATGGTGATCGCCTACAGCCAGCCGACCAAGACCTGCCAGCTTGGTGTCGACTATTCGGTCGAAGGCCATATCAACACCGACCTGATCAAATACGTGCTCGAACCGGCAGGTCACGAATTTTATGTATGCGGCCCATCCGCCATGATGGATCAGGTGACCGGAGAGCTCGAGGACGAGGGCGTGCCGCCGGAGGACATCAGGTTTGAAGCCTTCGGTCCGGCCACGGTCAGCAGGAAGGCCGCGGAGCCCGAAGACACCGATACCGGCGAAAACGCCGCCGCGTCCTTCACCATCGAGTTCCTGCGCTCCAAGAAGACCGTGCAATGGACGCCGGGCACGACCAGCCTGCTCGAGCTGGCTGAAGCCAATGGCGTCAAAGCGCGGTGCGGCTGCCGCGCGGGCAATTGCGGGACCTGTGCAATAGCGGTCAAGCGCGGCACCGTCGGGCATATCCGTCCACCGGGCAAGGACCTGGAAGGCGACACCTGCCTGCCCTGCATCGCCCAACCGAAAAGCGATCTGGCGCTCGATATCTAGAGCATGTCTCCCGAAAGTGGGCACCGGTTTCGGGAAAATGACATGCTTTAACAAAGAACCAGGGCGATGACGCGAACCAGAATGATCGCGACACGCTTTAGGCCGTTTCAGAGAGAGAGTTAGAGGCGATCAGCAGGCCGGGGCCATCCATTGTCCCCGGCCTGACGCGTGTCGGGATGATGCGGCCGGGCGTCGATCAAGACCCCTCGGCGCCCGGTCCGCTCTACCGGAGCATATGATCGGCAGGCATCCTATTTGTTTGGAATTTTGGTCGACGTCAGCGGCGTGGTGACCCCGTTGACGTGATAGTTGTGGCACTGTCGGCAGTCTTCGCCGGCCGTCGCCCGTTCATGGCACTGGGAGCAGGTC
>JBPCWF010000559.1:0-3564 GCA_051009775.1 Hyphomicrobiales bacterium
GGTTGTTGTTGCCTGGCTGTTGCCAGTCGGGGGGGGTGTCCTGGGCCTGGCTGGCTCCCGCGACGTCCGCCGCCGCGCCGACGCCCGCGGCACCCGCGGCGACGAAGAACGACCGCCGCGACAGGCCAGGCGCCATGTCGTCCCGCGTGCCGTCGATGCTGGTTGGGTTGAGCTCCTTCTCGTCCATTTCGGTCCTCCCCGGTCTGGTTGTGCACTGGATTGCCGGTCCCCGATGTGTCCGAAGCCTATCACCCGGGAGGATTGGACCGGATATGGGTAAGATGGGAGGAAAACACGGGGCAAATCCCCATATCACTCGATCGACAGAAGATGGCTCCTGAGATTGACGCCACGATTGTCGATGCCCAGCTTCTTTCTGATGTTGTTGCGGTGGAAATCGATCGTGCTGGTCTCGCGCGACAGCGCCCTGGCGATGTTCTTGGTGGTCTGGCCGTTCATCACCATCTGCGCGATCTCGGTCTCGGTGGGGGTCAGGGTCTCGAACGCGACCACAAGCTTGCCGGCAAAGGACGAGGTGACCTTCTGCAGGTTCGCCTCGACCAGTTCGAGATGCGAGCGGTCGGGCTCGCTGTCACCGATGTTCTGCCGCAGCCTGGCGACATGGGGCAGGATCAGGCCCTTGATCTGGCGCAGGATCTGCTCCTCGAACTCCTGGCGCGAGGTCTCCAGATTGGTCAGCAGAACTCTGAGCGCCGTGTTGGCCTCCTCAAGCTCGCCGGTGCGCTTGGCGACCCGCCGCTCCAGCCCGTCCAGTGTCTCATGAAGCGCGCTTTCGGCGCGCTCGCGCCTGGCGACCTCGATCAGCAGCGAAAGGTCGCCCTCGATGACCCGGCGGAACTCCTGCAGCAATTCGAGATAGAGCAGGGCCTCCCTGTTGTCGCGCTCGTCGAGCACACAGATCGTTCCGAACAGGGTGCCGTCGGGCCAGGCCAGCGGATAGCCGACATAGAACGACATGCCATGTTCGAGGTCCTGATTGTCGTTCCAGTCGGGATCGGTGAAGGCGTCGCGGACCACCAGTTCGTCGCGGTTCTCAAGAACCGCATAGCAATAGAGCTTGCTGTTCAGCTCAAACGACTGGCCGACCTGATAAGGGTTGACGTCGCCTTTGCTCGCCACCAGCACCGCGTGATCCGGCGGCTCGGTCTTCATCACAAGGCTCGCCGGTACCCGGGCGATATCCGCGGCAAGGTCGACCACGCGCTGCCACTTGGCAATCATGTCTTCGGGAATGGTCGGCTTACGCAGGGCCACTGGGTCGAACTCCGAACGCATTACGGGAAAATCATAGCGCGTCGGCCGGGTGACCGCAAAATGGGACCGGGCCGGGGGTCAGTTGCGGGCCGGCGGCAGCGGCAGCAGGTCCTGGAGCGCGGTGAGCTTCACCGAGCGGTAGTCGGACCGCCAGGCCAGCAGCGTCGTTATCCGGGCGTAGCCGCCGGGCAGCGGATAGAGCCGGAACTCTGCTTCAGTCGAAACCAAGTCGAGCACCGATTGCGGCACCACCGCGTAGCCCGTTCCGGCGGCGACACAGGCGAGAATGGCGAGATAGGATCCGACCGCCATGACATTGCCCGGCACGATGCCGGCGTCCAGGATCCAGTCTTCGAGATAGCGGCGGTAGGCGCAGCCGGCCTCGAACGCGATCACGGTCCTGCCGCTGATTTCATCCGGCCTGTCGATCGGCGGGAACGACTTCGGCGCGACCAGAACAAGCTTCTCCTCGAACACCGGCCTGGTCGCGATGTTTTCGAAGGCCAGAGGCTCGGCAATGAAGGCGACGTCGACATCGTGACTTTGCAGGCGGTCGATCAGCGCGCCGGCGGTATCGGTTTCGATCTCGACCCGGACCTCCGGGTGGCGCTCATGGAAGCGGGAGAGGATATCCGGCAGCCGGGCCGCCGCGGTGCTTTCCATGGTGCCGATCCGGAACAGCCCGCGCGGCCTGCCTTCGTTCAGGGTTTCCGACGCCTCCATCGACAGCTGCAGGAGCCGCTCGGCATAGGGCAGCAGAAGCTCGCCGTCGGGTGTCAGCGTGAGGCCCCGGTTGCGCCGCACGAACAGCTCCTTGTCCAGTTGCTGTTCGAGCTGCTTGATGCGCGTCGAGATGTTGGACTGCACGCGGTTCAGCTTCAGCGCGGCTTTCGAGACACTGCCCTCAACGGCAACGGCGCGGAATATCTCAAGGGCGCGGAGATCGAGGCTTTGCATTGCTATCTCATTTCATGAACGATCAATTCATACTAATTCATTTTTCATAATACATACTCACGACTATCCTGTCTGCAGGACTGAGACAGCAGAACTTCAAATCCTCCGATGCCAAACGACAAATCCACATTCCGGGTGACCGTCGTCGGACTGGTCTCCCTGGCGATCGCCATGGGCATCGGCCGGTTTGCCTTCACGCCCCTGCTGCCGATGATGCAGGACGACGGCCTGGTGACCATCGGCGGCGGTGGTGTGCTCGCCTCCGTGCACTTCCTCGGCTATCTCATGGGCGCGGTTTCGGCGGCCTGGCTTCCGGGCGCGCACAGAACACTGATGCGGGGCTCGCTGCTCGCCATTGGCGTCGCCACATTGAGCATGGGCCTGTCGGAAAACTTCGCGCTCTGGGCCGTATTGCGTTTCCTCGCAGGGCTGTGCAGCGCCTGGACCCTGGTCCTGATCAGCAATCATTGCATCAAGACCCTCTCGCAGGCCGGGCGCAGCGACCGGCACGGCTGGGTGTTCTCAGGCGTCGGCGCCGGCATTGCCGTGGCGGGGTTCGGCTGCGTGGCCATGATGGCGGCGGGGACCGGGAGCGCGCAGGGCTGGCAGGTCTTCGGCGCGATTGCACTCGTCGCGATTGCCATGCTGTGCGTTCAGCTCGGACCGGAGTTCGACGGCTCGAGACCAGCGCACAAACACGCGCCCTCAAAGCGCAGTCCACTGGTCTGGAGCGTCATCGCCGCCTATGGCGCGACCGGTCTCGGCTATGTCATTCCGGCGACCTATCTGCCGGTGATGGCCCGCGCGTTCGTGCAGTCGCCTCTCGTGTTCGGCTGGAGCTGGCCGATCTTCGGCGCCGCAGCCTTTGTCTCGACGCTGTTCGCCGCCAGGCTCTACCGGCGCTTCTCCAACCGGCAGATCTGGATCGCCAGCCAGATCGTGATGGCCGCAGGCCTCCTGCTGCCGGTGATCTATGCGGATATCGCGAGCATCGTCATCGCGGGCCTGTGTGTCGGCGGAACCTTCATGATCGTCACCATGGCCGGCATGAAGGAGGCCCATGCCATCGCGCCGCCGGAAGACGTCGTCCGCCATATCGCCGCCCTAACCGCGGCGTTCGCGGCCGGGCAGATGATCGGCCCGGTCTTCGCGGGCGCGCTTTACGAGTGGACGCAGAGCTTCACGCTCGCCTTGATATCGACCAGCCTTGTCCTGATCGCCACCGCCGGCGTGCTGTGGCGAGACCGCGCATCGGCGTCCCTGCCGCAAGAAGAGGTGCGCCAGCCCGTCCAGTCATAGGAGGCGGCCTGACCGGCGCCTACAGGAACAGCG
>JBPCWF010000560.1:0-4847 GCA_051009775.1 Hyphomicrobiales bacterium
GAGGACAAGGAACAGCAGGCCAGGCCGGAAATCGTCCGGCCCGTGGTAACGCTGAAGGTAAACGATTCCGAGGGCTATCTGCGCCGCGCCTTTTCCGGCCGGGCGAAGGCCGCAAACGAAGTCGAGCTGTCGTTTCGCGTCGGCGGCACGATGCTTCAAATGCCGGTGAATGTCGGCGACCAAGTGGCCGAAGGTCAACTCGTCGCCAGGCTCGATCCCGACATCTATAAAGCCGAAGCCAATCGCCTTGCGGCGCTTTTGGAAAGCAGCAAGGCCGGCCTGACCAATGCACAGCTTCAGCTCGAACGCCAGGAAACGCTGGTGAAGGATGGTTTTGCGCCCCAGTCGAAAGTGGACATATTGACCGCGCAAAGAGACCAGTTCACGGCTGAAATCGCGGCCAACACGGCAGCGCTGACAAAAGCGCGGCTGGATCTGAAATACACCGAGCTCAAATCGCCGTTCGCCGGCATCGTCGTATCGACCTATGTCGAGGACTTCGAGGATGTTCGCGCCAAGGAACGCGTCCTCAGATTGGTCGACCCCTCGAGGATCGAAATGGTGATCAACATCCCCGAGAACCTCATATCGCTCGCGCCGACGGTCGGAGAAGTCGCGGTGACGTTCGACGCGATTCCCGATGTCGAAGTGGCGGCCACGATCAAGGAGATCGGAGCCGAAGCGTCGCAAACCACCCGGACCTACCCCATTACGCTGACCATGGCGCAGCCGGAAGGGGTCAGCATTCTTCCGGGCATGGCGGGCAAGGCGCGCGGAAAGCCGAGAGAGGGGGACGAAAGCGCCCAAAAGCACGTCGTTGTGCCCGCCGGCGCCCTGCTGCGCTCCGACGCGGGCGCAACTGCGGTTTGGGTGGTCGACGAGAGCAGCATGACCGTCGCCCGCAGGGAAATCCGAACCGGTCAGCTGAGTGACGCGGGCGTGCGGGTGGAAGAGGGGCTCAGCGCGGGCGAAACGATCGTGATCGCGGGAATACGGTCTCTCAAAGAAGGGCAGAAAGTGAAATTCCTCGAGAAGTAGTGCTGTCTTCCGGGATTGGGATAAATACCAATGAACCTCGCCGCATTCGCCGTTGAACGACGCGCATTCACCTATTTTACCACGCTCATTCTGGTCGTCGCGGGGATGGCTAGCTTTTTCAACCTCGGGCAGCTGGAAGATCCGAATTTCACCATCAAGACAGCGGTCGTCTCGACCACCTATCCGGGCGCCAGCCCCAAGGAGGTTGAGCTGGAGGTGACTGACCGCATCGAGATCGCGATGCAGGAAATGCCCCAGATCAAGTATCTGGAGTCGCTGTCGCGCGCCGGCCTGTCGATCATCAAGATTGAAATCAGGCCGACTTACAGCTCCGAAGAGATGCCGCAGATCTGGGACGAACTGCGCCGCAAGATCCGCGACGTCGAGACCACGCTGCCGCCCGGCGCCGGCCGGCCCGACGTGTCCGACGATTTCGGCGACGTGTTCGGGTTTCAGCTCGCGGTGACCGGTGACGGATATGACTACGCCGAACTCGAAATCTACGCCAAGCAGCTGAGAAAAGAACTCAGCCTGGTGAAGGGCGTGGCGCGGGTCGACCTCTGGGGCGCGCAAAAGAAGGTGGTGTACATCGATGTGTCGCAAACTCAACTCTCGCTGCTCGGCATCAGCGAGCAGGACGTCGAGGCGACGCTGAAGGCGCAGAACCTTGTGGTCGACGGTGGCAGTCTGAATGTCCAGAAGGTAAGAATGCGCATCTCCCCGTCGGGCAATTTCCGCTCGCCCGAAGACATCGGCAATCTGTTCGTCCGGCCGAGCAGCAGCAATGTCTTGCAGAACCCCGCGTCCACCGTCCGCGCGACGAGACAGGCCTCCAATGAGCTGGTCCGGATTCGCGATATCGGAACCGTGGCGCGCGGTTACATCGATCCCCCGAACAATCTTCTGAGATACAACCAGCTGCCTGCGATCGGCGTTTCGATCACCAACCAGGCCGGCGTGAACATCGTCGATGTCGGCCGGGCGATCGACGCCCGTATCGAGGAACTGCTTGCCGGGATCCCCGTCGGTATCGAGCTTCACCGTGTCCACTGGCAGTCCGACATCGTCGCCGCCGCGGTGAACGATTTTCTGATCAGCTTCGCCGAGGCTCTTGCCATCGTCATGGTGGTTTTGACGCTGTTCATGGGCTGGCGGATGGGCGTGATTATCGGCACCTCGCTGATCGTCACCATTCTGGCTAGCTTCATTCTCATGGTGCTGTTCGGCATCGATCTCCAGCGCATGTCGCTCGGCGCGCTGGTTATTGCGCTCGGCATGATGGTGGACAATTCGATCGTGGTCGCGGACGGCATCGCCGTTCGCCTTGCCGCCGGAATGGATCGAAAGCGCGCGGCGATCGAAGCTGCGGCACAGCCGTCCTTGCCGCTGCTGGGCGCAACGGTCATCGCCGTGATGGCGTTCTACCCGATCGCCGCCTCGTCGGAGAATGCCGGTGAATACTGTGCAACCCTGTTCAGCGTGGTTGCAATCTCACTCCTGGTGAGCTGGGTCATCTCCGTGACGCTGACGCCGCTGCAGAGCATGGACATGCTGCCCGCGCCGGATCCGGACAAGGTGGATCAGGATCCTTACTCCGGAATGTTCTTCGGTGTGTTCAAAGGCATACTGGCGGGCTGCATCAGGGTCCGGTTCCTTACTATCGGGATGATGGCGGCCCTGCTTGCACTGTCCGTCGTCAGCTTCGGGAATGTCGAAAAACTGTTTTTCCCCGATTCCACGATGACCAAGTTCATGATCGACTACTGGGGACCGGAGGGGACCAGGATCGAGGATACCGTGGTGGCCGCCCGGCGCATCGAGGACAAGCTCCTGGAAGACGACAGGGTCACGGGCATTGCGGCTTATGTCGGCGCCGGTCCGCCCAGGTTCTATCTGCCGGTCGAGCCGGAGAAGCCCTATTCGTCCTATGCCCAGCTGGTCGTCAATGTGAAGGACTACCGGCAGATCCGGGGCATGATCGCGGAGCTTAACGGATGGCTCGGCGACAATTTCCCCGAAGCCCTGGTGCCGACGAGGCAGTTCGGCGTCGGGCCGGCGTTCACCTGGAAGTTCGACGTCCGTGTCATCGGTCCAGGGTCCGCTGAACCCGGCAAGCTGAGGGCGGTGGCGGCCGGGCTGGAGGGCGTGCTGGCCGACGAGCCGCTGAGCGCCTACACGCGGACCGATTGGCGTCAGGCGGTGCTGAAGGTGGTCCCCGAATACAGTCAGGACCGTGCAAGATGGGCCGGCGTGACGCGCGAAGACATTGCCAGGACGACCAAACGTTCGTTCGACGGCCGGCCGATCGGACAGTACAGGGAGGACGATGATTTCCTGCCCATTATCCTCCGCCACAAGGAGGATGAGCGTCAGAACATCGGCAGTCTCGACATCCTGGATGTACAGCCGGCCCTGACGTCTAAGTCGATACCCCTGGCGCAGGTGACGGATGAGATCGCCCTGGTCTGGGAGGACCCGCTGATCTGGCGCCGCGACCGGCGGCGGACCATAAAGGTCCAGGGCAACCCGGTTACCGGTGTCACCCTGCCGACACTTCAGACTGCCGTCGCCGCCAAGGTGGAATCTCTGGAACTTCCGGAAGGCTACAAGCTTGAGTGGGGCGGAGAGACCGAATCGTCGCGCGATTCCCAGGCCTCGCTGATCCCCGGCGTGCTGCCCGCGGTGGTCATCATGCTGTTGATCATGGTCGGCCTGTTCAACGCGATGCGGCCGCCGATGGTGATCATGCTGACGCTGCCGTTCGCCTTTATCGGCATCACCGCCGGCCTTCTGGCGACCGGCGCGTCATTCGGCTTCGTGGCGCTTCTGGCGGCCATGAGCCTGTCGGGCATGATGATCAAGAACGCCATTGTGCTGCTCGACGAGGTGAACGCCAATCTGGACCAAGGCAAGGACCGTTACGATGCGCTTGTGATGGCCGCCGTGTCGCGTCTGCGCCCGGTCTTTCTGGCGGCGGCGACCACGGTTCTGGGCGTGGTCCCGCTCATGCAGGATCCGTTCTGGATCGGCCTCGCTGTCGTGATCATGGCCGGGCTCTCGTTCGGAACCGTGCTCACCATGATCATGCTGCCGGTGCTCTACGCCACCGCCTATCGTGTGAAACCCGCAACCGCAGAGCAGAACTAGAGCATCGTTCCTTTGCGTCGACTGCTTCGCCCGCCGTGAGTTCTG
This sequence comes from Hyphomicrobiales bacterium, assembly GCA_051009775.1. Classification (GTDB taxonomy): domain Bacteria; phylum Pseudomonadota; class Alphaproteobacteria; order Rhizobiales; family JAJFHB01; genus JBPCWF01. The sequence continues at coordinate 4,231 of JBPCWF010000560.1, forward strand.
CATTCCGGACACGCCTGCGGCAAGGGAGCGTGTTCTGGTGATCAATCCCAAACTCAGTTTTCAGGGGTCGCCCGGTCGGATCGGCTGCTCGCGCGATGAGCTTCTCTCGATCGGCGCAACCTTCGGTCCGGGGCCGCACCGCCCGACGCTGGAGGCGCTCGGCGCTCTGCCATTTGTGAAGGCGTTCGGCCTCACCTGGTTTGAATGACGCCGGCCAACGCGTTATGACGGCATCCAACGGAACGGAGACGGCACATGAAGAGAATTTTCCTCGCGACGGGCGTGGTCGCCATCATGTCGGGTTCGGTGTTCGCTGCGCCAGGAACGCATTGCGGGCCTGGTGAAACGGTGTGGTTCAACGCGGCCCTGGACGGCTCGTCGAAAACGGTATCGATTTGCGGATCTTCGAAACTCGATGGCGGCGACGCGTGGCTTCAGTACCGTTTCGGCCGGCCGGGCCGGGCTGAGCTTGCCTTTCCGAAGAAGCCTGCCGGGAACATGTCCGCTTTCACCTACCGGCGCTACACCCGCCCGGGCACGACCTATCTCAAGCTCGACTTCAAGAACGGCGGCTATACCTACGCCATTCTCGAAGGGTTCGATGATCAGGCCGACAC
>JBPCWF010000561.1:0-6143 GCA_051009775.1 Hyphomicrobiales bacterium
GTAACAACGCCGGTGAGCTGATATGGCCCACCGAAGGCCGGTTTTTCGCGCCCGCTGGACGTCGTTAAGCTCCACTTGTGGTCGCCCGGACCACGGCGTGGACCTTGCCTCGCCAGCAGACGCGAAAAGCCGGTCAAATGATCCCCTATGAAGAAATGATGCTCCAGAGTTCAGGTGTCTTTTCATCGGGCGGCGGTGTTGATATACCGCGCACAGTCATTCGATGGAGCCATGCCGACAATGAAGATCGCCATCACCGGCGCCGCGGGCCGGATGGGCCGCACGCTCGCACGGATCGTGCATCAAACGGACGGATGTGAACTCGCCGGCGGCGTCGAGCAACCGGGGTCCGACGCGCTGGGTCAGGACTTCGGGACGCTTGCCGGGGTCGGTGAGCTCGGCATTGCCGTGACCGACGACCCGTTGGAGCTGTTCACCCGGATCGACGGTATCCTCGATTTCACCGCACCGGCGGCAACGGTGGAGTTCGCGGCACTCGCCGCGCAGGCGCGCATTGTCCATATCGTCGGAACCACCGGGTTTTCCGAACAGCAGGAAGAGATATTCGAGCCCGCGGCGCGTCACGCGCGGATCGTGAAGGCGGGCAATATGAGCCTCGGCGTCAATCTTCTGATGGCGCTGGTGCGCAGGGTCGCAAGCGCGCTCGACGATGATTTCGACATCGAAGTCCTGGAAATGCACCACCGGCACAAGGTGGACGCCCCGTCCGGCACGGCGCTGATGCTGGGCCAGGTGGCAGCGGATGGGCGCGGCGTCGACCTCGCCGATACCGCGGTGCGCGTGCGCGACGGTCAGACCGGGGCGCGCGGACGCGGCGATATCGGCTTTGCCGCACTGAGGGGCGGCAGCGTGGTCGGCGAGCATCAGGTGCTGTTCGCCGGGGAGGCCGAACGGGTGACCCTTGGCCATATCTCCGAATCGCGCGATATCTTCGCCCGTGGCGCGGTCAAGGCGGCGCTCTGGGCTCAGGACCAGAATCCCGGCCTCTATTCCATGCAGGACGTACTCGGTCTGACCGATTTCTAACCCAGGCTTATGAAAGTGGGATCACCCGATATGGAGCGTCTCCTGGTGCTTGTCCGGCACGGACAGAGCGAGTGGAACCTGAAGAACCTGTTCACCGGCTGGAAGGACGTCGGTCTGACCGAACAGGGCATCGCCGAGGCGCGGCGCGCCGGCCAGGGCGTCAAGGCCCGGGGTCTTGTCTTTGACATCGCCTATACCAGCGAGCTGACCCGAGCCCAGAAGACGCTCGACCTGATGCTTGAGGAGGCCGGCCAGACCGGACTGGAGATTGTCCGGGACCAGGCGCTCAACGAGCGCGACTATGGCGATCTCACGGGCCTCAACAAGGACGACGCGCGCGAGAAGTGGGGCAAGGAGCAGGTCCATATCTGGCGCCGGTCCTATGACATTCCACCGCCCGGCGGCGAAAGCCTGAAAGACACCGCCGCCCGGGTCCTGCCCTATTACATCCGGCATATCCTGCCCGATGTGCTCGGCGGCAAGCGGGTGGTGGTCTCCGCCCACGGCAATTCCCTGCGCGCCCTGATGATGGTGCTCGACGGGCTCAGCCGGGACGAGGTGACCGGGCTCGAGATCGGTACCGGCATCCCCTTCGTCTACCGGCTCAACGCCGACTCCACCGTGGCATCGAAGGACATCCTGACCGACGCGTGAGCGCCTGACCGGGTCAGACCGGGGAAAACCTCTCCCGCGCCTTCTGGGTCAGATCACGGAACTTGTCGGAGGCCTGTTCGAGCCGCTGCTCCCACTCCGGATCGGGCAACTGGCCCTCGATGGTTTTGAAATAGACCTGCATCAGCGCGTAGATCGCCAGCGGCTCGATCAGGGCCGCCTTGAAGGCCCAGGCGACGATGAAGGTCACGACAAAGGCCCAGAAACCGATATCTCCGGGGAACAGCGCGATAATGCCGAAGACCGGACCGAGCATGACGATGAAGATCACCAGGGTCAGCAGCCACATCATGATCAGCAGCCAGACCGCGTTCTTGAGCATGGTCTTGTAGTTCTGGGCATAGAGGATCAGGGCCTGGCGGCTGGTTTCCCAGGGATTGTCCGAACCGATGCGGACATTGTGGGCGAGGATGACTTCGTCCACATAGGTCACCGACATGCGCAGGACGGCGTTGACGACGCCGACCAGGCTCGACAGGCCGGGGATCGGCAGGAACGCGGCGATGGTGGTGAGGATGCCGCCCAAAACCCTGAGAATGCCCTTGATGATCTGATCGAGGGCGAACAGGAGCGAAGCCTCTCCGAACCGCTCCCTGACCACCGTTGAGGCATATTCGATCTGGCCGCGGCCACCCGGCAGGTCCCTGCCCTCATAGACATGGACCAGCACCGCGATATGACCGGCCTTGACCAGGTAGAGAATATATTCGCGCGCCCAGTAGAGCAGGCCCGAAGCGCCGGCGAAGCCGAAAAACGCACCGAAGAGCGCCCAGGGGCCCTCGCCGTCGCCAAATGCGGTGAAACCGTAGCCGGCCGCGCCCCCGACACCGGTCGCAACGATGTAAAGCAGCGCAATGCCGAAATAGACCACCATGCGCAGAATGATGAACGGGGCTGTACGCACCATGGCGCCGATCGAAGCGGATAAGTCGAAGTCCCACATCCTATGACCCTCTGCGTTCCGCGCCGGGAGGCGGCGCGGGAGGCACGTTAGGGTGATGCGGTGAATCGGTCAACGAACGCTCTGCATGCGGCCGAATGACCGGCAGACAATCCCTCAACCGCCTGTCAGGCCGACTTGGACAGCTCGATATCCTTTTCGACCACCTCGCGCCATTCGCGTTTGAGCGGCATGATCGGCGGGCGCGGCGTGTAGGCGGTCTCCGGTGTCGGTTCGGCCACCGCCTGCTTGAGGTTGCGCCCGGTCACCTCGCCCTTGCGGAAGAACGTGTTGTAGATGCCCCACTGCGCCAGGTTGCGCGAGCCGTTCAGGGGCATGCGCCGGGCAATCGACGGCAGCGAGTAAAACCGCTTGTAGGCGCGCATCTGGCCTTCGCGCAGCTCGGCCGGCTTCATGCCTTTCGGCCGGTAGACGATGTGACCCTGATCGTAAAAGTCCCAGTCGAACGACACGACGTCCTTTTTCATCTGATACCACAAGAGCGTGCCCGGATAGGGCGTCAGCACCGAATAGGCGCACATGTCGAAATCGGCACCGATGTTGAAATTGACGGTCTCGTCGAACACTGAGGGATCATCGGTGTCGAAGCCGAAAATGAACAGACCGAACACCAGGATGCCGTAACTGTGGATCTTCTCGACCAGTTTCTGGAAGTTCTCCGGGCGGTTGACGTGTTTGTGCACGCTGGTCAGGGTCTCGCGCGAAATCGATTCAAAACCGATTGAGAGCATGAAACAGCCGCTCTCCGCGGCCAGTTCGAGCAGTTCGTCGTTTAGCGCCAGTTTGCTGGTGACGCCCGCCTGCCACTTGATGCCACGTCCCTTGAGCGCCCGCATGACTTCTTTCGGCCGCTCCGGCGTGCCGAAAAAGTCGGCATCGTTGAGAGAGATGAAATTCTGCCCGCAGTTCTCGATCTCGTGAATCACCTCGTCGACCGGACGGTAGCGGAACTTCAGCCCGTTCATCATGTGCTCGGAACAGAAGCTGCAGCCATGGTGGCAGCCGCGCGAGGTCTGGACGAATGTCCGGTTGACGTAGCGGTTCTTTTTCACCAGGTCGTAGCGCGGCATGGCCAGATCGACCATCGGGTGCAGACCGTCCGCTTTGTATGCGCCGCGCAATTCACCGTTTTCCAGGTCGTCCAATACCTTGTGCATGACAAGGTCGGCCTCGCCCACGACCACGGCGTCGCAATGGCCAAGGGCCTCGTCGGTCATGAAGCTCGGATGCACCCCGCCCATCACCACCGGCACGCCGCGCCGGCGGAATTCGCTCGCAATTTCATAGCCGCGCTTGACATAGCTGGTCATGGCGGAGATGCCGACCATATCGACCTTCAGATCGAAATCGATGTCCTCGATGTTCTCGTCGGTGAGCACGACCTCGTATTTGTCGCACGGGATCAGACCGGCGACCGTCAGCAGACCGGCCAGAGGCGAATAGAGCGCCCTGTTGAAATACATCGGCCGGGTGGTGAAGGACTTGGTCTTGGGGTTGATTAGATGGATTATGCCGGTTCGCATGGGTTGGTTCACACCTCTTTTCGGGTGAACGCCTTCCCAGCCAGCGCATGACGATACCCCGATCCAGCACGGCCATCCAGTAACGAGCACGCGGCAACACTCAAATGTTACCGCGCGCGTAGAGTTGGAACCTGGGGGCAGCGCCTGTCAGGCGGTGCCCGCGAGGCCTGCTTCCCAGCCGAGGATCGCCCGCTTGCGGGTCAGACCCCAGTGGTAGCCGCACAGGCCGCCCGACTTGCCGAGCACGCGATGGCACGGCACGACGAAGGAGATCGGGTTGCGTCCGACCGCGGTGCCGACGGCGCGCGCGGCGGACGGACGGCCGATATGGTCGGCAACATCCGAATAGGTCGTCAACCGCCCGACCGGGATCTTCAGGAGGGTCTCCCAGACCCGGATCTCGAAGTCGGTGCCGATCATGACGACACGCAACGGGGTCTCCGCTTCCCAATTGCCGGGATCGAAGATCCTGGCCGCATAGGGCCGGGTGGCATCGCGGTCTTCACGGTAGGTTGCGCGCGGCCATCGGCTCATCATGTCGTCGAGGGCTGCACGCTCGCCGCCGGCATCGGCGAAAGCGAGGCCGGCAAGACCATGCTCGGTGACCATGAGCAACGCCTTGCCGAACGGGGAGTCATGGAAACCGTGAATGATCTCGACCCCCTCCCCCTTGGCCTTGTAGACGCCGGGCGTCATCGCCTCATGGGTGACGAACAGGTCGTGCAGGCGGCCAGGTCCCGACAGTCCGACCTCGTAGGTGGCATCGAGCACGCTCGCCGCATCGCGCAGAAGCTCGCGGGCATGATCGAGGGTGATTGCCTGGATGAACTGTTTCGGGCTGATGCCGGCCCAGCGGGTGAACAGTTTCTGAAAATGTGTCGGGCTGAGGCCGACATGGCCGGCGATGTCGTCGAGCGACGGGTGGTCGCGCCAGTTTTCCGAAAGATATTCGATCGCCCGGGTGACATGGCCGTAATCGCCCGTTTCCAGGGGTTGGTTCACGGTTTCGCTCATCGTCAAAGGTTCTGCCGTCTGGCCCAATTCGCGCAACATGATCGGTCTCCGCGTGTTTTCTGTGTCATGTACCGACATGTGGCAATTCAAGAGTGCCGCAACCACCCGATTCTTGCCCGGGGAAGCAGCTGAATTTCCTAGAATGCAGGCCGCGCCAGGGCCGCACGCAGAGCTTCGGCGAAGTCCTTGCGCTCATCGGCGGAAAGAAACGCACCGATCTGAAGCCTGCGCCCATGGGACTTGAGATAGAGCGGCCCGCAGGTGTCCTCGGTTTCGGACAGCTCGACACGCACCCAATAGGGCTGAAATGTCCAGGTTCTGGCCGGCCTGCGGGGCTCAAAACGCCGCACCACCAGTTCGTCCGCGGTGATGTCGACCGTCTCATAGAGCCGGGCCGATGCGTAATTCGCCTTGAACGCCCAGTAGATCAGCGCCACGTCGAGGCCGAAAAAGCAGATGACCGGCCAGGCGCCGGCGAGAAAAAAGGCAAACCCGGCGATAAAGCTCACCGCACAGACCAGGCTCATCAGGATCACGAACCCGCGCGGCCCTAGACTGCGGTGCGGCATCAGCTTGGCGGAGAACCGCCGGGCCGCACCATCGTCATGTGCAGGCATCTGTCCCATATGTTCGCTTGCTCCTCGAACCCGCCCGGAGAGCTTGTCGTGACACCGGCAATATGCCACAGACAACGGTGCGGAGTGCACTCATTTCTACAGGGCGGGCGGCAATGAACAGGGCCAAGATCGCGGCAATATTCGACGAATTCGCCAAGCACATGCCCGAACCCGAGGGCGAGCTCGACTACATCAACCCCTACACCCTGCTGGTCGCGGTCGCATTGTCGGCGCAGGCCACCGACGTCGGCGTCAACAAAGCGACCGGCCCCCTGTTCAAGATCGCGGACACCCCGGAGAAGATGATCA
>JBPCWF010000562.1:0-2936 GCA_051009775.1 Hyphomicrobiales bacterium
GCATTGTGGAGAGCATTGCCGATGAGATCGCCGACAAGGACGGGCTGTCCGACATTCACCGTGACCAGTTGAAGGACGCGGTGGCCAAACTGACTGAGGCTCTGAAGCGATAGACGGGAGCGGGGGAGGAGCTCGAAGCTGAAAGCCCTGGAACACCGGATCAGGGCGGCGACCGGACAGGACCGGGATTTGGACCATGCGATCGCGGAGACGATCGACCCCGCGGCCGGCGGCAACCCGGTGCGTGATTACACGTCGTCCGTGGACACCTGCCTGTCGCTGATCGGCGCGGCCCTTCCGGACTGGCACTGGCATGTCGGGCACGGGCCGAGCGGCATCCTGCCCTATGCGTCCCTGACCAGGACAACCGGTCCGGACGATGCGGCGACGCTGCGCGTCGAGGCGACCGCGGGCACGGTGCCCCTGGCGCTCCTACATGCGACCGTGAAGGCCCTGATTGCCGATCAGGGGCAGCACGGGTGAAGCGGCGTTGGAAAATTGGCACCGGCGTGACCGGAGAAACCTCCGGAACGGTCGTGAAGCTTGCGTTCAGGTGATCTTCATGCCTGCCTTGCGCAGGCCGACTTTGATCTTTTCTGATGTTTCTTCTGGAAAATTATGCCGCGCGAGGAGTGGGTCGAGGCACTCTTCGATGTCCGGACGCAACCGTTTCAATTCCCGGACCGCCAAACCGGCTTCCGGACCTTTTCCAAGCTGACCGTTAATCATCGCCGCCGCCAGCGGCCGGATGGCGTAATCGTTCGGCCTGATGCGGTTCAGTTCGCAAAGGGCGGTTTCGAAGTTTCCTTCCGCATAGTGCCCGTACACAAAGGTGAAGGCATACCAGTCCGGATGCAGCGGATTGAGCTCGGCGGCACGTTCGACATATTTGGCGCCTTCGGCCCATTGGCCCGACTCGGCAAGGCTGAAACCGAATTCCGCCAGGATGGACGCATCATGCGGGTTAAGGTCGATTGCGCGCTTGCCCTCGACGGTCGCCGCTTCGTAGTTCCCCATGCTGAACAGCGTGATGGACAGCGCCAAACGTGCAAAGCCGCTCATCGGATTGAGTTTCACAGCCAGCTGGGCCGCATTATATGCCTTTTCGAGCATCTCATCCGACCCGGTGTCGATGCCGTAACACTGCCGGTAGCCGTCGCAATAGACGAGCGCCAGGTTGGCCCAGACGACGGAGTTCTCAGGCAACAGTTGCGTTCCGCGTTCCAGCGAGCTTATGGCGCGCGCGAACCCCGCCAGGCTCAGATCGTCCTCATACGGGTAAGACTGGACCAGACATTCATATCCATTGAGTTCGTCAAGTGGCTTTGAAGCGGTCCGCCGTATCGTTTCCCAGTGGAGAGCGGCATTTGGCTGCGCGATCGTTTCGGCGATGCGTGCGGCGAGCTCAACGTGAAACCGAACGTCCGATGTCTTGCCGTTCGGAAAATCGTAGGATGCCGACCAGATGCGGATCGCTGTGGTCACCCTCACCAGACTTGCGGTGACACGCACCGTTGCGCCGTCGTTCCTCAACGTGCCGGTCAGCAGATAATCAGTCGGGTTTTTGCGGCTGCCGGATTTCAGGCCAACGAGGTCGACACGCTCGGTCGTGGCAAGCACGTTAAGATCCTCAAAACACGCCAAGGCGACAGCAATTTCCTCCGCCACGGCCGCGCTCAATTGTTTCAGTTCGGCCGATCCGGAAATGACCTCGAACGGAACGACCGCGATCGATGGAGCCTGGAGTATGGTCGGTTCATCTGCCGCAGTGGCACAACCGTTTGCTTCACCGTGCGATCGGAAGTCGAACCTTGGAACATAGCTGCCTTTTGGCAGTTCTATGCGCAGTGCGGAGCGCTGGCCGGCCTTGGCATAATAGGTGTCGAGGCGATCACGAAGCTTTCGCGCCTGTACCCGCACAATCGGATCAAGCTGTGCATCGAAGTCGACCGGCTTGCCAAAGCACCGGGTCGCGATCGTGTATTCCTTCAGATTTGGGGCGTCGCATTCGACCGCTTGCCTGACGACAAAGTTCAGAAAAGCCTTGAGATTCGAGGCTTGCGCAAAGCCATCACTGCACAGGATTTTTCCCAGCTCCGAATCGATCAATTTGGCTTGATGTGGGTTCATGCCCGCTAGGATAAGAAACCGCCCACCTGCGTGCAATCGAAACATTTTTCAATTTTTCGTTGCCCTGTATGATGTTAATATAGGTGAAATCTACAGGTAAGTACTTCTTGTTATTCAGTTATTACTTTAGCTCTTGAAATAACTACATTTTGTGGGGCGTAAAGAGATAATATAATATCTGTTTATGTGTGTTATCTTTTTGTTTATATTATAGTTCTATGGCTCACAGTCAAAAATATTCCTTTTCAGCTTGCTTGTGATCACTGTGTTTTCCACAAATACGCATTGCTGCGGATATGCGCAGCTTACTTTCACCGTTTGTGAAAACTCAGTTCTGTTTGTGTGAGCGCTACGCGCCGGTACGGCCTATATAGGCCTTGAGTGGGACAATTTTTCTGCTGATGCTGTATGCGTGTATTGCTTGACCAACATTTTTTACGGCCTTTTTGCCGAGATAGGCAAAGTCAATATCGGCTTTACCTACGGTATTTATCACGACGTTTTCCGAGGCGCACACGCCGCCCGGGTCAGCAAGGGCCCCAAGACCTGTCGCGATGTTGACGCCGTCTTCCAAGTGGGTGTCGCCATCGACGATGGCATCGAAAAAGTGAATGCCAAAGCGCGCCAGCATTCGTCGGTCTGTCTGGGCGCCGGCATTCACCTCGTCCAGGATTTCCTGAATTTCAAACACGCAGCACACCGCGTCGACGATGCTGTCGAAGCCACACAGTGCGTTTTGTCTCCCGGAGTCAATCGCGGTGCCGCCATGGTCGGTGACGCATTCGTGGATGAATTCGGCACAGAAC
>JBPCWF010000563.1:0-3402 GCA_051009775.1 Hyphomicrobiales bacterium
AGACGACGGCAGTCTCGAACTGTGGTCCAGCTCGCAATCCCCGATCGTGATGCGCTGGGCAGGCCAGCGCGGCGTCGAACTTGCCGGCAAGTCGGCAAACACCGTGACCGACCCCGTCACCATCACGGGCGGCGGCTTCGGGCGGCGTACGGAATTTGACGTCAATCTGCAGGCCGCCATGCTCGCGGCGCGCAACCCGGGCCAGCCGATCAAGGTGATCTGGACCCGCGAGCAGGACGTCAGCCAGGGCACCTACCGCTCTCCGGCCATGATCGACCTTTCCGCCAAGCTCGGGCCGGACGGTCTGCCGTCAGCCTTTTCGGCTCAGGTGGCAAGCGGTGCGCTCTCGACCGACTTCGGCGACCGGGTGCTGCCGACCGGCGGCGATCCGGCCGAGAAGGACCCGTTCGCGATCGAGGGCCTGGTCCATCTGCCTTACAGATTGCCCAACCGGAAGATCGAAATGGTGCCGGTCGATATGCCGTTCCCGATCGGGTTCTGGCGCTCCAACGGCTATGCCAACAACGTCTTCGCGACCGAGCACTTCCTCGACGAATGCGCCGCCAGGGCGAAGATCGATCCGGTCGAGTATCGGCGCAGGCTGATCGCAGACCCGCGCCTGCTCGGAGTGCTCGACATGCTGGCCGACAAGAGCGGCTGGTCCGAGCCGCCGGGATCCGGCCGCGGCCGCGGCATCGCCCTGCGCAAATCCTTCGAGAGTTATTGCGGCCATGTCATCGAGGTCACCGTCGATGACGGTGGCGCGGTCAGGGTCGAGCGGGTGGTGAGCGCGATCGATTGCGGCATCGTGGTCAATCCGGGCAATGTGCGCGCCCAGATCGAAGGTGCCGTGCTGTGGGGCCTGTCGGCGGCGCTCTACGGGCGCATCACGGTCGATGCGGGACGGATCGTGGAAACCAATTTCGACAGCTACCCGATCTGCACGCTCGATCAGTGCCCGCAGATCGAGGTGCATCTGGTGCGGAACACGGAACGGCCGGGCGGGGTCGGCGAGCCCGGCGTGCCGCCGGTGGCGGCCGCGCTCGCCAACGCGGTGCTGGCTGCGACCGGCAAGCCGCAACGCACACTGCCGATGCTCAACGGGGACGGCGTTCTGAACATCTGAGGCGGCCCGGCGCGCGGATAGCGGGGAACGCCGCACCAAATTGTGACGGACCGGGTGAACTGTGTGAGCGGTACCTGGACGCTGCCCGTGCTACGCTTCCGGGTGTCCGGTTCATGTGGGAGCGGCAAGATGTCTGCGCGTCGCGCACTTGCGTTGGGTCTGGGGCTTTGCGGGCTGCTCCCGGTCTCAGCACCGGCGCAGGACGCCGGTTTCGACCTGGTCGACATTCCGGCCGGCACCGCCCGGCTCGGCGATCCCCGGGGCGACCGGAACGAGGTGGTCGAGGCCAAGCCCGTGCCGGCGTTCCGGATCATGCGCCACGAGGTGACCAATGCCCAGTTCGCCCGCTTTGTCGAACGGACCGGCCATGTGAGCGATCCGGAGAAGGGCGAGCGCTCCTATGTCTGGACCGACAAATGGCGCTGGGTGAAGGGCGCCACCTGGCGCCGACCGCACGGGCCGAAGAGCTCTGTGGCCGGGCGGGACGACCATCCGGTGATGCAGATCTCGGCGCGTGACGCGGATGCCTTCTGCGCCCATTACGGCCTGCGCCTGCCGAGCGAGGTGGAATGGGAATACGCCGCGCGCGGCACGGATGGCCGGCGCTATCCCTGGGGCGATGGCGGTCCGGAGGCCGCGGACGGCACACGGCAGGCCAATTTCGGCACGGTCAAATGCTGCGCGGCGGACGGTTCCGACGGGTTCCTCAAAACCGCTCCGGTCGGAAGTTTCCCGCAAGGGCGCTCACCCTTCGGCCTCGATGACATGGCGGGCAATGTGTGGGAGTGGACGTCGAGCCCGTTTCCCGGCCGCGCCAGCGAGCGGGTCCTGCGCGGCGGCGGCTGGGGCAACAATCCCTATTGCCTGCGCACCGCCTACCGGCACGGTAATCCGCCCCGGATCAGCCTCGACATGGTCGGCTTCAGGTGTGCGGCGGATGCACCGTGAAAGCGCGCCGCCGCCTGACTTCAGCGATGTCAGGCGGCAGCAAAAACAAGAAGCGCGATGCTTTTAGTCCTGAAAGTCCGACGCGATTTTCGCGCCGCCCGGACCGGCCGCCTTTCTCAAGTAAGCGATCAACGCGTTGATGTCATTGCCGTTCTTCTTCATGTGACCGGTAAAGGTCGAGCGCAGAAGGCTGGCGAGCCAGACACCCTGGAAATTGATGTCGGACACCCGATACTTGCCACCGCTGCCGATCAGCTTCCAGGACACTTTCTGGGGCTGGCGGCCGCCGAGGAACTTGAGCTTCGACTCGACCGACATGCCGCGACTCGTGGCCCTGGCGTTGGTGACCTGGAAATTGTTGCCCTTGAACTTCTTGCCATACTGGGTCAGCGTCTGAACCACGAACTCCTCGACCAACGCGACATATTCCGACTTCATGCCGGCGGGCAGCTTGCGCCGGTGCTTGCCGAGCGCGAACAGCGCCATCGAGGAGACGTTGACATATTTCTTCAGAACCGAGCGGAACGCCGATGTGGTGCCGCGTTTTGCTGCGGCGATCAGGTCATTGCCGGCGCTGATAACATATTTCTCTCCCGCAGAGGCGGCCTCAGCCCCTGTCGCCAAAAACAGACCACCGCCGGTCGCCAAGGCTGCGGCGCAAATGCCGCAAAGCAGGCCGCGGCGGGTCAGAGTTGCTGGGACATCCGTTTTGTTGCCCATTTCCATCTCCCGCTAGTACATCGAACTTGAATTTCGTCCCGTCTCTCAGCGGCCATAGCATGTCGTGCGCGGCGCTCGGGATCAAGTGCAAGTTGGCGAAAATGTGATGCCGACGTGAACGAATGGCTCAAATCCCGCCGGAACCGGGGATCGATCCGGCACGGCCATCGAGCCAACAGGTTGTTCCCCTGGGCACCATGACACGATCGCAGGGGGCTGCTAAACCGGACGCATCGCCGGATTTGAGACCGCATTGGAGGAGAGGCGAGATGAGAAATCTGTCACTGCCGATGATCGGCTGGGTGTTGTTTCTGATGTCATCCGTCGCGTTCGTCGTGTCGAGCTACAACAGCGGCGACAAGGTGGCATTCGCCGGCAGCGTCCTGTTCCTGTTCGGCTGCTTTGCGTTTCTTGTTCCGGCCGGGGCACCGTCGCGGAAGGACTGATTCTCTAGTTGACCAGCGCCAGTTCGCCCGCGCGCATTTCGAACCGGGTCAGGGTGTTGAGAAAGTTCATGCCGAGCAGGCTTTCGCGCAGCGCACCGGGCAGGGTGATAACCGCTTCGACCATGCCGCGCTCGATGCCGCCGATGCGAAGGCTGGAAATTC
>JBPCWF010000564.1:0-9996 GCA_051009775.1 Hyphomicrobiales bacterium
GCATCCTGCGCAACGAAGCCCTGGCCGAGGAACTCACCAACGAAGTGTTCCTCGAAGTCTGGCGCGGTGCGCGTAATTTTCAGGGCCGTTCGTCGGCCACGACCTGGGTCTTCTCCATCGCCCATCACCGGTCGCTCAACGTGCTTAGAAAGCGGCGCGAGCAGAGCTGGAACGAGGACGATGCCATGCAGATCGCGGATGTGCGGGACGATCCGGAGGTCGCCGCGCAGAAGGCGGACAAGAGCGCGCTCCTGCGCAAATGTTCAGATGCGCTTTCTCCGCTGCACCGCGAGATCATCGATCTCGTCTATTTTCATGAGATGTCGATCAGGGAGGCGAGCGAGGTGCTCGGCGTTCCGGAAGGAACGGTGAAGACCAGACTGTTCAAGGCCCGCAAACGGCTCGAGGAGCTGTTGGACGAGGCCGGTGTGGATCGAGGGTGGCCATGACCAGCAATGAAGATGCGCTCTTGGAGCGCGACGATATCGAGATGCTCCTGCCGTGGTACGTCACCGGCAGGCTGGAGCCTGCGGACGCGGCGCGTGTCGAAGCCTATCTGGCGCGCCATCCGGATATGCTCGACCGCCTGGAACTGATGCGCAAGGAGCAGACCGAGACCCGGTTTCTCAACCGCTCCGAGGGGGCAGAGCCTGCCACATCGGCACCCCGGTTCATGGCCGAGGTGGTCGGCAACCGGTCGGCGCCGCCATCGGGGGCCATGGCCTGGATCAGGGGGCTGTTCGATATGCCGGCGTCCGGCGCCATGCGCTGGGCCGCGGCGGCTGCGGTGTTCGTCATCCTGGTGCAGGCCGCCGCAATAATCATGCTGACCGGCCCGAAGTCAGGCGGCGACTATATAGAGGCCGGCGGGGAGCAACCGGTGGTGACGACCGGGAGCTTCGTGCTGATCCGCTTCGCCGACAACGCGCCCGCGGCGGACATTGCCGCGATGCTGAGCGAACTCTCGATGGAGATCGTCGAAGGGCCCAAGCCCGGCGGTCTGTTCAAACTGCGGATCGGGCCCAAGGACATGAGTGCGGCCGACCGCGAAGGGCAGGTCGCGGCGCTGACCGGTCGTGGCGACCTGGTGATGTTCGTCACAGGCACCAAGTGACGCGCTCCCCATATGACAGCTCAAAGGGAAGGTGAAAGGATACATCATGGCTGTTGCGCGCGGGAACGCGATCGCTCGCCGCCTGGCCGTTGTCTGCGCCGTGGCTGCTGCCGTTCTGGCAGCGGTGATCTGGCGATCCGGCAGCGCTGAGGCCGCGAGCATGTTCATGCGGGCGTTGCCCGCAACGGAACTGAACGATCATATGGCGGCGGAACCCACTCTGGTTGCACGCAAGCGAAAGGCGGGCAGGAAAAAGCGCGCTCGTAGAAAAGTCCGCAAACGCAGACAGCACGCCAAGAAGCACGGCCAGAAACCCGTCACCAACAAACCGAAAAAGCAAACCGCGGACAACACCACTCCGGACAAGAAACCGGACGTGGTCACCCAGACGGCTGACAACAGGCCGAACAAGGGACCGGCAAATCCGGTCTGCATCGGCGGCCGGGTGAATGCCGGGCAGTGCCAGTGCAGGCGTGCCGGTGCGCTACGCCAGATCCGCCGCTCGGTGTTCGGCTGTGTACGCGGAGGCAAACCGGTGGCGTTGCCGAGGCTCGCCAAACGTTCCGCGGTCCAGTCGAAAGGCTTGGCGCCGGAACTGGCGGGCCGGGCCGTTGCCGCCGATCGTCCGAAGTTCGTTCCCGATGAGGTGCTGGTGACCATGCGCCGGGATACCGCCGAGAGCGTTGACGCCGCGATCGCCCGGCGCTTCCGGCTTGAGGTCGTCTCGCGGACCCGCCTCGACCTCTTCGGCAGCCGGCTGGTGCGGTTCCGCATCCCTGACGGCCGTGCGGTCGGTCGGGTGGTCGCCGCCCTGCAGGGCGAACGGCGCGCCCGCGCACCCCAGCCCAACTATTACTACTACCGTCAGACCGGTGAAGTCGCGACGCTCAAGGCCGCCGATCTGCAATACGCACTCGCCAAGGTCGACGTCCCGTCCGCCCATGCTCTGGCCCGCGGCCGCGGCGTGCGCATCGCGGTCATCGATTCAGGGATCGATACGACACATCCCGATCTCGCGGGCGCGGTCGACCGGAGCTTTAACGCGTCGGGACGCAAGAGGGCCAAACCGAGTGATCACGGCACCGCCATCGCCGGCATCATCCGGGCGCGCGGGCTGATCCAGGGCATCGCGCCGGAGGCCGGGCTTCTGAGCGTGAACGTGTTCGTATCAACTGGCAAAGGCCGGCCTGCCGCGGCGACGACCGTCAGCCTGCTGCGCGGCATCGACTGGGCGCTGGCGAAACGCGCGCGCGTGCTCAACATGAGCCTCGCGGGACCGCACGATCCGCTGCTCAAGCGCGCGATCACGGCGGCTCATGGCAACCGTGCGATCATCGTCGCCGCCGCGGGCAATGGCGGCACCAAGGCGCCGCCGGCCTATCCCGCGGCCTATCCCGAAGTCATTGCCGTTACCGCGACCGATGCGGCGGACCGCCTGTACGGGTCGGCGAACCGGGGCGGCTATATCGCGGTCGCGGCGCCCGGTGTCGATATCCTGGCGCCGGCGCTCGGACACGGGCATGCGCTGAAATCCGGTACGTCCTTCGCGGCGGCGCATGTCAGCGGTATCATCGCCTTGATGATCGAGCGCAATTCCCGTCTGACCTCGAAACAGGTCCGGCGCACCCTTGCCAGGGCGGCAAGAGATCTGGGCCCGCCCGGCCGCGACAATCAGTTCGGGGCGGGTCGCGCGGACGCCTTCAAGTCGCTGGCCCTGATCCGGTAAAACCAGGTCCGCGTCCATCTGGATGTTCAATTCGCACGCCGGCGCGGGTATGTTCCCGGGGATCGATATCGGTTCACTCCACCCAGGGAACACGAACCATGAGTACAATCGAACCCGTCGCAGTCCCGGTCCCGGCGACTTTCGCGCTGCCGGATACAAAGCCCGGGACGGATGCCAATGACGTTGTCATGCGCGCCTTGTCGCGGGACAAGCGCGAGGGGCTCCAGTTGTCGGTGCGCGCCCGCTGGGCCGCGCTCGCGCTGATCGCGCCCCTGCTGGTGTTCCTCAACCCGACCTGGGGCGTCGTCTACTATCTCATTCTGCTCGTCGGCTTCGCGGCGATCGGCTGGGCCCAGCTCAAGATCGGCCGGGTCGGCCAGTCCCGGCTTGAACTGTTCGTCATGTTCTGCGACCTGGCGCTGATGACCTTCGCGCTCATTGTCCCCAATCCGCTGAGCGAGCATGACTGGCCCGCGACCATGCAGTTCCGGTTCAACAATTTCAGTTATTTCTATGTCCTGCTTGCCGGCGCGACGCTTGCCTATTCCTGGCGCACGATCTTCACCATGGGCACCTGGACCGCTTTGCTGTGGGTGGTCGGCGTTGCCTGGGTTGTCTATCAACCGGTCGTGGATCCGGAACTCTCGGAACGGCTGAGGGCGGCGCTCGGTGGCGAGGACGAATTGCTCGAGTTGCTGGACCCGAACACGGCGAGCGTGCCGTTGCGGATCCAGGAGATCGTCGTCTTCCTGATCGTTGCGGGCATCCTGGCGCTCGGTGGCTGGCGCGCCAACCGGCTGTTGATGAGCCATGCGGCGGTCGAACGGGAACGGACCAATCTGGCGCGCTACTTTTCGCCCAATGTGGTCGAGGAACTGTCGCAGAACGACGATCCCCTGAAGCAGATCCGCACCCAGAACGTCGCAGTCCTGTTCGTGGATATCGTCGGCTTCACCCGGATGGCGGACGGGCTTGCGCCGGCGCAGGTGATCGAGATCCTGCGCCAGTTTCATGGCCGGATGGAGCGCGAGGTGTTCCGTCATAACGGCACGCTCGACAAATATCTCGGGGACGGGCTGATGGCGACTTTCGGCACGCCGTCGACCGCTGAGACGGACGCCGGCCGCGCATTGCGCTGTGTGCGCGACATGTGCGCCCAGATGGATGTGTGGAACGCGGAGCGCGCGGCGCGCGGCGAACCCGCCATCCAGGCGAGCTTCGGTCTGCATTACGGCCAGGCCGTGCTCGGCGATATCGGCGCCAACCGGCTGGAGTTCGCGGTCATCGGCGCCACGGTGAATGTCGCAAGCCGGCTCGAGGCGCTGACCCGTGAGCTCAAGGTCGTGGTCGTCGCCAGCGATGCGCTGATCGCACAGGCGCGCCGGGAGCCGAAACGCGCCGAGGCGGATTTCGTGGGGCTTGAACGGAGTGCGCCCCAGTCGATCCGCGGCGTCGCCCAGCCCATGGTGGTATGGACCATGGGCCGTCCCGCCGCCGCCTGAGGGAAAGCCGTTACCATGACCCAGCCCGACGCCCGCGTGGTCGAATTGTACGACAGGCACCCGATCTCCGCGGAGCAGATCCTGGGCAAACTCAAGAGCCTGCGCGGCCATCTGGACGGGCTCACGCCGCCCGATCTCTACGACCACGACCAGGACCACTATGGCGGCCTCGATGCCAATGCGGCGCTTGCGCGGGCGGCGGGCCTTAAACCCGGCATGCGGGTTGCCGATTTCTGCGCCGGACTGGGCGGGCCGGCGCGCTATCTGGCTCATGAATGCGGCGTCCGTGTCACCGGTATCGAGCTCAATGCCGGGCGCGCCGCCGGCGCGCGCGAGCTCGTCCGGCTGGTCGGCCTCGAAGACCGGGTCGACATCATCGAAGGCAACGTGCTCGCGGTACCGCTGGCGGACAATGTGTTCGATGCGGTTGTCAGCCAGGAGGCGCTGCTGCATGTGCCGGACAAGGCCGGCGCGCTCGCCGAGGCGCGGCGCGTACTCAAACCCGGCGGCCGTCTGGCGTTCACCGACTGGATTGTGCATGCGCCGCTCGACCAGTCCGATGCGGAGCTGTTGTGGCAGGGCCTGGCGGCGCAGACGCTGCAGTCGATCCCGGGATATCAGGCCCTGATCGCACAGTCGGGCCTTGTGCCGGACTGTACGCAGGACCTGACGGAGGTCTGGGCGGTGATCCTCGAACGGCGGTTTGAAATGTACAAGGCCCTGCGCCGGAAGACCTCGGGCGCCGGGCTGCCGGAGGGCGAGGACGCATTCTACCGCGCCTATGTCCGTCTGGTCGACCTGGTCAAATCGGGCGCGCTCGGCGGCGGGCGCTTCGCCGCGCATAAAGTCTAGAGCATAATCCGTACGCTGTGATTCAAGTCACGCGCGCCGGCGCGGGATGGTCTTATCTCAACTGCGTGGCAAACTCATTTTCGTCGGATCAGGCATGGCGAACTGCGCGGGACACCGTCTCGCGCAAGGGCGATGCATGGCGGCCGCGGTCCCCCGACGAGTGAACCCGGGATCACGTTGGGAGGAAACTGTATGAACTGGTCGGACATCAAGCAGGCGCTGGCCGGCGCCGTGGCGAAGCTGAAATCCAGCAATTTCATGGATGCCGCGGTGGGCGAGCTCCTGGATCAGGTGCCCTTTGTCGGCGGGTTCGCCGGCCGCTACTGGTCGAACCTCGGCGACGACGACAAGGCCGAGGCGGAAAGCCTGGCGCGCTTTCTGGAGACCATCGGCGAACGCGAGACCCGGTTCATCGAGATGCAGGCCTTTCTGCGGAGCCAAAGCAGTGCGACGATTGACCTGGTGCTCAAGAGCAAGGGATCGCTCGACATGCTCCTGGCGGTCGTCGAGCGCGTCGACGGCGGGCTTTCGGACCTCAAGGACCAGGTCTCCGGGCTCAGCATTCAGATGGCTGAAGTCGCTGAGGTCACGGGTAAGAAATTCGTCGGAAACGCGCTGCGGGCATCAGCGACGCTGATCGACGATCACAAGTCGCGCTCCGACATCATCGGTTCGATCACCCGGGATCTGGAACAGGCGGGCCGCCCCGTCACCGGAGAGGCGCTCTACGACATGGCCATGATGTTCATGTTGGCCGACCGCTACGAGCTTGCCGAGGCGGCGTTGCTCGAACTGCATCATCGTGACGGCGCGCGCGACGATGCCCTGATCGCTCTGGGCCACATCTATCAGCTCCGCGCCCATGAGCACATCATCAAGAAGAATTTCGGCTTTGCGGAGGAAATCCTCGAGAAGTCCAGGGCATATATCAAACTTTCCGACGACGACGACAATCTCGATATCGATCTGCAGCTTGCCTACAGCTACAAGGAACTCGGCCAGGCCTACATGCAGGCCGCGCGCCCGGGGGAAGCGACCAAGCCGCTGAGGGTCGCGCGCAAGCTGTTCGCCGGGGTTCTGGAGCTGGAGCCCAAGGATCCGAGCGCGCTGAGCGGCATGGGCAGCATCTGTATCGTCCAGGGCGACTATGAGGAGGCAATCCCCTATATCCAGGGCGCGATCGATCTGTCTCCGACCTATGTCGCCGCCTGGTACGATCTGGCCCAGGCGTCCTATGCGCTGATGCGGCGGAAACGCCAAAGCGGCGATGGGGACGGGGCGACACGTCTGCTAAAGGTCGGACTGACTGCGTATCACGGTGTCCAGACCCTGCGCGAGAACGGCATCCTTCTGCCCGAAACCGCCCAGCAACACCTGGACCGGCTGTACCAGCCCATGCTGGCGTCCGGGTGAATACGCACCGGTTCCGCCGTTACCGGTGTTCCTCCACATTGGCATCGACCAGGGCGCGGTTGTAGGTCGCGAGCGCGGCGGTGTAGCTGGCCCAGCCGAGCACCCGGGACGTATCGGCCCCGTCGACCACGGGGATGCGGGTATAGCTCCCGCTGTCGAACGCGCGCAGCGCCGTCTGGAGCGTGTCGTCCGGCGTCAGCAGCGGGATGTCCTCACCGACCTCGGGCGGCGCCTGCTCCTCGTCCGCCGACAGCGGCGCCAGGAAGTCCGAGACCCGGATGCGTCTGACGATGTGCTGGTGCGGGCCTTCATGCAGGAACAGCCCGCGCTGGGAGAGCTGCCAGTGGAAGAAGCTCTGGCCGTGCACCGCCTGCATCATGCCCGAGGCAAGCGAGATCGCCGGCAGCACCGCGATCACCACTTCGTAGTCGAGGGTCAGCTCGAACACGATCAGCGCGGTCGAGATCGGTGCGCCGAGGATCGCCGCCGACACAGCGCCCATGCCGACAATGGCATAGAGCCCGATGCTCGAGGCATATTCGGGAAAGACGGATGCGGCGATGATGCCGAAAGCGCCGCCGGTCATGGCGCCGAGATAGAGCGAGGGCGAGAACACCCCGCCGCCGAACCGGCTGGCCAGCGTGATCGCGGTCGCCGCGGTCTTGGCGACCAGCAGCGCCAGCAGCATGACCAGCGTGAACTTCTGGGTCAGCGCCGCGTTGGTCGCCTCGTAGCCGACACCCAGGACTTCCGGCAGGAAGACGCCGATGACACCGATCATGAAGCCGCCGACCACGGGCCTCAGCCACAATTTGCAGGGCACCCGGCGGGCGACGCCGTCCGCGGTCATGGCCGCGAACTGGAAACAGATCGCGACCACGCCGCAGGTGATCCCTAGGAGCGCGAAGGCGGGAAATTCCCAGTATGAGGTGATCTCGTATTGCGGCACGCCGAACGCGGGGAAGTCGCCCAGGTGATTGCGGGTGACGAGCGTCGCGCCGATGCTGGCGATGACGATCGGAATGAAGGCGCGGGTCGCATAATGGGCGAGCACGACTTCGAGAGCGAACAGGATGCCGGCGATCGGTGCGTTGAACGAGGCCGATACGGCGGCCGCCACACCGCAGCCGAGCAGCGTGCGCCGGGCTGCCGGCGGCAGGTTGAAATGCCGCTCGATGGCCGATGCCAGCGTGGCGCCGAGATGGACGGCCGGGCCCTCGCGTCCCGCGCTGGCGCCGGAACCGAGCGACACGGCGGAGACCAGGGCGCTGCCCAACCCGTGCATGACGTCGATCTTGGCGCCGCCGATCGCCTTGGCCTCGATGACGTCGGCCACGCCTTCCGCACGCCGCTTGGGCAGGGCGTGTTTGATGAAAAGCCCGACCGCCAGGCCGCCGAGGGTGGGCGCCATCAGGATCAGCCACCAGGGTCTGCCGGCGGCAAGCGAGGCGACAACCTCTTCGCCCGGATGGCCGAGCCACAGATGCTGCACGACGCCGATGGCCATGCGGAAGCCGAGCACGCCATAGCCAACGACCATGCCGACGATCACCGCCAGGAGCCAGATGATCGGCTGGCGGTCGTCCAGCGACTGGCGAATGTTGGGCGCAATCCGGTCGCCGATAAACGAGAGGATCCTGCGGAACAAATGCGACATGACTGGCCGTCGTTACCTCAGCTGACGCCGGTGATGTTGTCGACCCCACGAATCCGACGCCATTTGCTCCATCTTAGACGAGAAGCCCATTGGCTTGCGCGTCTTTGCCGAGCGATGGTGAACAGATGCGCGTGACGTGTTAGGGCCTGTGGACAATCATGGTTGCAGTGCTGGCGTGGCCCATTTGGCCTCTGGCAAGGCGCGAAAGGCGCCGTAGTGTCGCCCACTTCAAGCCTTTCGCAACGACGTCCGGCGGCCAAATGGGCCGCGTCCCTCCGGGATTTGGCCAGATTGGCCCAGTCTCGCGCCGTTCGTCGTCGAATATGCGCTGCATGTCCTTCCTCCTCACACCACGACACTGAACCAATCCGGTCAAACCAACACCGCAACCACTATTGTCCACGGGCCCTAGGGCCACTCGACGTTCATGGTCGTGACCTTGGCGTGACCCCCCGTCATCTGGCTTCGCGTTCCCCGGCGCCAATGCCTATGATGGCGCTTTAGTAACTCTGGATCGCGATCCGGCAAGCCGGCGGGTGGCGACAACGAAGAACAACACAATGCCAAGACTGCAACTCGCCGCTGGCGAAGCCCTGTATTACGACTATGCCGCTCCGGACGCGGGGGCGAAGACCTTCGTATTCGTCAATGCCCTCACCGGCAACACGGATATGTGGACCGGAGATATCTGTCCGCGCCTGCGCGCCGCCGGCTACGGCACGCTGTGTTACAATTTCCGCGGCCAGGCGAAGACGGACTTCGCCGACGACACCGCTCTGACGCCGGACCTCATCGTGGATGACCTGTGCCGGTTGCTTGGCGAGGTCCGGCCGCCGGCGCCGATCCTCGTGGGGCTGTCGATCGGCGGGCTGTTTGCCGCCCAGGCGCGTCTGGCCGGCGCCGATGCCCGCGGCCTGGTCCTGATCAACACCCTGCGCAAACCGAACCAACGGCTCGACTGGATCAACCAGGCCATGGTGCGCCTGGCGCGGATCGGCGGCGGGCGCCTGGTGATGACCGCCAACATGCCGGGGCTCGCGTCGCCGGAGCTGCTTGCGAAGATGTGGGACCAGACGTTCTCGGACGAGCCTTACGACGCGCCGCCGGAGACCGACGGCCTGCTTCGCCTGATGGAAGGCTCGCTCGAGACCGACTGGGACTTCGCCTATGAAAGGCTCGACCTGCCGGTGCTGCTTCTGACCGGCGCCCATGACCGGGTGTTCCGCATCGAGGCCGACGTGGCGGAGCTCAAGGCCCGCCTCCCGGATGCGCAAGAGAAGGTCTATCCGGATGCCGGGCATCTCATCCCGCTGGAGAACCCGGCGCGGTTCAGCGACGATTTGCTGGCCTTCGCATCCCGGTGCGGCGACCGTGCATTTTCGCGAAGCTGACCGGCCGGGACGACGATTGCGGTCGCCTTTGCTTTTTTCGCTTCTTCCCGGCGCCGCCGACTGTAAAGTGCGGCCGGATCAAACACCGGGCCATGACAGCATTCGAAACCGGCAGGGAGCAGACTATGAAGACACGCATCACGGAACTGTTCGGCATTGAGCACCCGATCGTTCAGGGCGGCATGCACTATGTGGGCTTTGCCGAGCTGGCGGCCGCCGTCTCCAACGCGGGCGGGCTCGGCATCATCACTGGCCTGACCCAGAAGACGCCGGAAGACCTGGCCAGGGAAATCGCGCGGTGCCACGAGATGACCGACAAGCCGTTCGGCGTGAACCTGACC
>JBPCWF010000565.1:0-3156 GCA_051009775.1 Hyphomicrobiales bacterium
GCGTTCATCGCTCGTGAACGTCCCCTTTACGACGCGATAGGTCAGTGTGGTTCCGGGTTGCCAGCGGACATGCCTGCCGCCTTGCGTGACGCCGACAAGCCCTCGATTGTCGGTCTGCGGGAGACCCATGCCGAGCCCGGCGGCACTTGCCAGGTCTCCGGCTCTGCGCGCCGCGTTAACTTGTTCACGGGTCATGGCGTAGATGCCAAGCTGGTGCTCGTCCAGGAGCGTGTCACCTTCCGCTACGTAATACTCCTGCGGTCCGTTCTCTTCTTCAATGGTGACCTTCTTCAATCCGCTCTTGAGGGTTTCGAACAGGCTCGAAGCCTGGACCTCGGCGCGCATTTCGCTGTCAATCTCCAGTGCTATCGATGCCGTGCTCTTGGTGTCGCTCTTTGTTGTCATGATTTATCTCCGTCTCAGAATTGCCTAGGGGGGCCTGCACAATCATTCAGTTCACGGAACAAATACCGGCGGACCTGGAAGGACTGCCGAATGTGTCAGGGTTCACTCGTCGGGATCTTCCTGATCAAAGCGCCTGACCGTGTCTTCAGTGACCAGATCAACCTGGCGCGCCCATTCAAGAATCAGTTCGTCTTCGTCTTTCAGCATGTCGCCGCCCATGATGAAGTACTGCATGTCATCGACGACGACCGTCTTGAATTTGTTCCGCCACACGCCGAACTCCGGGTCCTGCAAAACTCGTTCTCGGATTTCGCCGTGCGTCTTCAAGAAACGGCCCGCGCGGCTCAGATTGGAATCCATTAATGCTGCCTATGATATTGCCGGCGGCGGACGCCGATGGCGCTCCGTTCCGGTATCTGCGGCCCGTTGATCTACCGTAGCCGGATCAACGCAGCTTTTTCTATGAACCAGGTCACAGCCCGGACGCACCGGACCGTGGCCGGATCACGCAACCCCGGCTTTGTCCAGCTCTTGGCGGAGCTTGCCGGTGATCCAGCACCAGAACATCCGGAAGTCGCTGATGAGCGACCACAGCGGATAGGTGAAGGTCGCGGGCCGGTTCTTCTCGATAAAGAAGTGGCCGATCCAGGCCGGACCGTAGCCGGCCACGAGCGCCGCCAAAACCAGCCACGGATTGCCGGTCACGAGCGCCACGGCAACGAGAGCGATCGCCGCCCCTGTGCCGATGAAATGCAGGGTCCGGGTCGCCGGCTTGCCGTGCTCGCGCAGGTAATAGGGCCAGAACTCGCCATAGGTCTGAAGTTTCTCAGTCATTGTTCGGTTCGCAATGCTTCGCCGCCCGGCCCCATGCCCTTGAAACACAGGGGTAAAGAGCGTAAGTGAACGCGACGTCGCGGCGCAAGGCCGCAGTTTCGGAACATCAGCATTTGGGACCGCGTTATGGGCTACAAAGTGGCAATCGTCGGGGCGACCGGCAATGTCGGACAGGAAATGCTGGCCATCCTGGCCGAGCGTGAGTTTCCCGCCGATGAGGTGGTGGCGCTCGCCTCACGCCGCAGCCAGGGCAAGGAAGTCTCCTACGGCGACGCGACGATCAAATGCCAGACGCTGGAGAACTACGATTTCTCCGACACGGATTTCTGCCTCATGTCGGCCGGCTCGTCGGTGTCCAAGGACTGGTCGCCCAGGATCGGCGCCCTGAACTGCATGGTGATCGACAATTCGTCGTGCTGGCGCTACGACCCGGAGGTGCCGCTCGTGGTGCCCGAGGTCAATGCCGATATGCTCGACGGCTATCTTGCGAAGAACGAGCGCAAGAACATCATCGCCAATCCGAACTGCTCGACCGCCCAGCTGGTTGTCGCGCTGAAGCCGCTGCATGACCGCGCCCGGATCAAGCGGGTTGTGGTGGCGACCTATCAGTCCGTCTCGGGCGCCGGCAAGGAGGCCATGGACGAGCTGTGGAACCAGACCCGCGGCATCTTCGTCACCGACCCGCCGGCCCCTGAGAAATTCACCAAGCAGATCGCTTTCAACGTGATCCCGCATATCGATGTCTTCATGGAAGACGGCAAGACCAAGGAAGAGTGGAAGATGGTCGCCGAAACCAAGAAGATCCTCGATCCGAAGATCAAACTGGTCGCCACCTGCGTGCGCGTGCCGGTCTTCGTCGGACACTCGGAAGCCGTCAATATCGAGTTCGAGCAGGAGCTCACCGCCGAGGAGGCGCGCGAGATCCTGCGCGAGGCGCCGGGTTGCATGGTGGTCGACAAGCCCGAGGACGGCGGCTATGTGACGCCGGTCGAATGCGTCGGCGACTTCGCCACCTTCATCAGCCGCATCCGCGAGGACCAGACCATCGACAACGGCCTGGACATCTGGGTGGTCTCCGACAACCTGCGCAAGGGCGCCGCCCTCAACACGGTCCAGATCGCCGAGACCCTGATCAACCGGGGTTTCCAGGCGAAACGGGCCGCGGCATAAAGGAACCCGTCGTTCCCGCTGTTGCGCCGTGTCGGGAATGACGTTAGCGGCGGCGCCGAACAGCTAACCGCCGAAATTCACCGCATCCGTATTGGCGCCGCACACCAGGACGCCGACACGCTCGCCCTCGGCCGGCACGTATGCGCCGGAGACGATCGCGGCCAGAGCCGCGGCGCCGCCCGGTTCGGCGACCAGCCTCAGCTTGTCCCACAGCCGGATCTGGGTCTCCCGGATCGCGTCGTCACCGACCAGCGCGACATGGTCGACATAGTCGCGGGCGATCGGATACATCAGCCCGCCAACGCTGCGCGCGCCGAGACTGTCGGCCGCGATGCCCTGGACGTCGACATCGACCGGATGACCGGCTTCGAGCGCGGCATGGAGTGCGCAGGAGGTTTCGGGCTCGACCCCGACCACCTTGACCCGCCCGCCATACCAGGCCGCGATGCCGCCGATGAACCCGCCGCCGCCGACCGAGACCAGCACCGTGTCGAGGTCGGGCGCCTGGTCTTCGAACTCGAGGCCCGTCGTCGCCTGGCCGATCAGCGTTTCTTCCTGGTCATAGGCGTGGATTGCCAGCGCGCCGGCCCGGGCGATCCAGTCTTCGCTCGCCTTGAGCGCGTCCGCGTAGCGGTCGCCGGTCACTTCGAGATCGGCGCCGTAGCTGCGAATCCGGTCGATCTTGGCTTGCGGTGAGACCGTTGGCACGAAGATCTTGGCCGGAATGCCGAGCACATCGGCCGCATA
>JBPCWF010000566.1:0-3984 GCA_051009775.1 Hyphomicrobiales bacterium
CTGATCAACAATGCGTATTACGCGACCGTGCACGGCAGTGCGAAGAAGGACGAGGACAAGGTCTACATCTCCGAGTGCTATTCGAACGCCAACTGGCTGGTCAAAAGCCTCGACCAGAGGGCGCGGACGATCCTCAAGGTGTCGCGCGAGATCGTGCGCCAGCAGGACGGCTTCTTCGCCTACGGCATCCAGCACCTCAGGCCGCTCAATCTCAAGACCATCGCCGAGGCGATCGAAATGCACGAGTCGACGGTCAGCCGGGTCACCGCAAACAAATATATGGCGACGCCGCGCGGTATCTTCGAGATGAAGTATTTCTTCACCTCGGCGATCAACTCGGCCGACGGCGACGAGGTCTACGCGGCCGAAGCCGTGCGTCACCGAATCAGAGAGCTGATCGAGGCCGAAACGCCCCAGCAGGTGCTCTCCGACGACAAGATCGTCGACATTCTGCGCCAGTCGGGAATCGACATCGCGCGGCGCACAGTGGCCAAGTATCGCGAGGCGATGGCCATTCCCTCTTCGGTTCAACGCCGCCGCGAGAAGCGCGTCCTGACCTGATCGGCGTCGCGTGCCCCACAATATCTGGTGAAACCCACCACTCTCTGGGCTATAAATGGTGGTGGTAGGGAGGGACTGTCATGAACGCCGAAATTCTGCATGGCGCCTTTTCTAGCCGGTTGACTTCAGGCGTGACGGTCACTACGTTCCGCACGCCCGTCGCCGGACCTCCGGGAACAGCGGTCCGCAAACGGTGCCATGTACGACGCGACCGATCATGGGTATGATCCGGTAAGCGCTCACGGAATATCACTGAAATCCGTACCCCCCTGCCGCACGGGGCAGAATGCAGGGCGATGACGAGACGGTCATGAAAATTCAGATCTCCGGGAAGAACGTCGATATCGGCGAAGCCCTGCGCTCACAGATCGAATCGCGGCTGGTCGACGATGTCGCGAAATATTTCGACGGCACGGTCACCGGCCACGTCACGGTCGCCAAGGACGGCGGCAGTTTCCGGGCCGATTGCACTTTGCACCTGAGCACCGGGATCACGCTTCAGTCTCACGGGCGCTCGGGAGAGGCCTATGCCTGTTTCGATCAGGCCGCGGAACGGCTGGAGAAGCGGCTGCGCCGCTACAAGCGCAGGCTGAAGGACCACCACGCCAAGCGCGCGGAACCGGTACAGGAAATCGAAGCGTCAAGCTATGTGATCGCGGCGACCGGCGACGGGGAGACCGAACCGCACGACCCCAATCCGCCGGTCATCGCCGAAGATACCGCACAGGTCCAGGAGCTGACCGTCGGCGAGGCAGTGATGAAGCTCGATATCTCGGATACAGCGTTTCTGTTTTTCAAGAATGCCGGTCATGGCGGTCTAAATCTGGTATACCGCCGTGAAGACGGCAACATTGGATGGCTTGATCCAGGGCAGTGAGTCGGCCGGCGCCTGCTGCATACAAGGCGGCGGCGCGGGGAGTCCGACTTGGTTGGAAGCCGACAAGGGAATGTAAAAAAGATGCAGCTTTCCGAACTCGTGAGCACCGACGCAGTGGTGCCGACCCTTAAAGTGTCGAGCAAGAAACAGGCGCTTCAGGAACTGTCGCTGCTGGCCGGCAAGATCACCGGGCTGCGGGGGCGCGATATTTTCGAAACGCTGCTGCAGCGCGAGCGCCTCGGGTCGACCGGACTTGGCCAGGGGATCGCGATCCCGCATGGCAAACTGCCGGATCTCGATCGCCTGTTCGGCATATTTGCCAGGCTCGAGACGCCGGTCGACTTCGACGCCATGGACGACCAGAAGGTCGATATCATCTTTTTGCTGCTGGCGCCGGAAAGCGCCGGCGCCGATCACCTGAAGGCGCTGGCCCGGGTGTCGCGGCTGCTGCGAGACAGTGCCGTGGTCAACAAGCTCAGGGGCTCGGACGACCGTTCCGCGCTCTACGCGATCCTGACCGAACCTGCGGCGTCTCACGCCGCCTGAGGGCAGGCTTCCTGAAATCTGATTGTCAGATAGCTCCGGCTTAGTGCACCGCAAGGGTGTGCAGCTCGTGCTCCCAGGCATTGGCCTCGGCGGCCGCCTGGCTGTCGGCGATCGACACGCAGGTGCCGTCCGCCGCATGCAATGCATAGAACACGCCGGACGTGTCGATCTCGCTCTCCACGCCGAACAATTCCGCAGCTTCTTCGCCGGAAATCTGCTTGATGTAGCCAACGTGGCCGTCACCCAGGAGCGCGAACTCCCGAACCGTCATGGCCGGTTTGCTGGTTGTGTTGTCTTTGTGCATGGCTTGTTGACCTCCGTCGAGGGGATAACACCGATCCTCGTTGGTATAACATGGGGCTTGGGGCCGGGCTGTTCTAGGTGCCGGATGCCTTAATCTCGATCTTTTGAATGATCCGTTCCGGCTCGGGGCGGACCAGGTTGATCGACAGCAGCCCGTTTTCAAGCTCCGCGCCATTGACCTCTATGCCGTCTGCGAGCACGAAGGCGCGCTGAAACTGGCGT
This sequence comes from Hyphomicrobiales bacterium, assembly GCA_051009775.1. Lineage (GTDB taxonomy): Bacteria > Pseudomonadota > Alphaproteobacteria > Rhizobiales > JAJFHB01 > JBPCWF01. The sequence continues at coordinate 2,510 of JBPCWF010000566.1, forward strand.
GCCGCAATGCCGCGGTGCAGATAGTTCCGCTCGCCGTCGTCTGTCTGGCGACCGCGGATAACCAGTTGGCTTTCCTCAAGCGTGATTTCAAGCTCGTCCTCGCTGAAACCCGCCACGGCCAGCGTGATGCACAACATCTCGCCCTTGCCGTCAGGGCGTTGTGTCCGCTCGATATTGTAGGGAGGATAGCCGTCCCCGGACGTTTTCGTGGCCCGGTCCAAATGGCGCTCGATTTCCTCGAAACCGAGCAGAAACGGACTGCTGAATACAGAGACACGAGACATGTTCAAAGCCCTTCGTTCAAGCGGCTGCGGTGCACAAACACCTCTCCGTCCCATGGCCCTCATAGGCACCACAGGCGGAGTTTCGTAGTCTTTATATGGGAAATATCCGCTTCCGAATCAAGCCGTCACCGGCCGGGCGCCCTGCACGCCAAGGCGCCATCCGGCTATTCGCCGAGCTCGATGATGGTCGGGATCGGGTCGGATGCGTAGAAAAAACGGCCCGACCCCATGACGTCGACATGGCGGAATGTGAAACGGTTGTAAACCAGCGTGCGCCTGGCGCCGCCGGACGCCGTCCAGGCCGCGGAGAGTTCGGCCGCATCGTGGCCTGACAACATGGCGGCAAAAGCGTCGCCGAAGCGCGCGGCCAGAAGCTCGGCATCAGACGGCACGTATTCCCGGGCGTTGCCGCCCAGGGCGACGGCCCCCTGCTCCCTGGCGCCGGGGCGGGCGCGGGCGGCGGCGATCAGTCTCTCGAACTGTTCGACAAGTCCGGCAAGGGCATTGAGCGTGAAGGTCGGCAATTCCTGCGATTTCGACAGCAAATCCGGGCGGTAGTCGAACACAGTGTCGCGGGTCAGCTTGGGACGGTAGCCGAGGAAGCGCACGCTGTGGCGGTGCTCCCTGGTGTCGCCGCAACAGGTCGTGGAGTAGCGGAACTCCGTCGCCGACAACCAGCGGGCGTCGCCATGGACCGCGGCCGGCGAACTCCGCAGGCCGACGATCTGATCGGCCCGCCGGCTTCCAAGCAGATAGTCTCTAAGGCCGCTGACATGCACGACATGATAGGGGCCGTAGTGATCCTGGAGCAGGAGCACGAAAGCGCCGGTGGGCGAAAAGATGTCGAACGACCAGTCGGAAAAATGCAGCGTGCCCTCCGGCGCGAAACGGTAGCGCCGTTCATCGCCCTGAAACCTGAACCACAATTCCTTGACGCCGTATGCAAGCGGGGCGAGCGGCTCTTTCGCACCGACAAATTCGGCCGTTACCGAACGGGCGGTGATGGTTTTGAGAGTTCGCCGGCTCGTGTCGCCATGAGGCTGGTCTGCGGTCAGCTCGGCCCTCAGCCCTTCTGCCGGTCCGGCCGTTGCGGTCCCGGCGGTTTCGGAGCGCTTCACGGTCGGCGTCGCCGCGGCCGCCGGCAGCCAGAGACACAGGACCACGCCCGTGACCCAAACGCATCTGGCAGCA
>JBPCWF010000567.1:0-3518 GCA_051009775.1 Hyphomicrobiales bacterium
ATCGAGCCCCAGATAGAACGACAGCGGCCGGCCGATGATGTCGCGCACCCGGTGGCGCGGGTTCACCGCCGTATCCGCCATCTGGTAGATCATCTGGGCATGGCGCAGCTGGTCGCGTGAGCGCCTGCGGTAGTCGCCGGGCAGGGGTTCGCCGTTGACCAGAACCTGGCCCTGTACCGGCGGCAGGAGACCGCAGATGACGCGCGCCGCGGTGCTCTTGCCGCTGCCGGATTCGCCCACCACCGCGACCGTCCGTCCGCTGTGGATCTCGAAGGTGACGTCGCGCAGCACGGTGAGCGATCCATAGGCCGCGGTGATGTGATGCAGCTTGATCAGCGGCGTCACCTCCTCAACCGCGGGGGCGAGATGTTTCTGGAACGTGCGCACCGCCCACAGGGACTTGGTGTAGTCCTCCTCCGGCGCCGCCAGCATGGTGCGCGTGTCGGCTTCCTCGACCAGCTCGCCGTAGCGCAGCACCATGATCCGGTCCGCCATCTGGGCGACCACGGCGAGATCGTGGGTGATGTAGATCGCCGCCGTGTTGAACTGGTCGACGATGTCGCGGATGGTCGCCAGCACCTCGATCTGGGTGGTGACGTCGAGCGCGGTGGTCGGCTCGTCGAAGATGATGAGGTCCGGCCGGCAGGCCATCGCCATTGCGGTCATGGCGCGCTGCAGCTGGCCGCCGGATACCTGATGCGGATAGCGGTACCCGATCGTGTCCGCGTGGGGCAGTTGCAGCCGGCCGTAGAGATCGATGGCGTCGGCCTGAGCATCCGCCCTGGACTTGACGTGGTGCTCGACCGGAATTTCGGTGAACTGTTCGATCAGCTTGTGCGCCGGGTTGAACGACGCCGCCGCGCTCTGCGCCACATAGGCGATGCGCACGCCGCGCAGGGACCGTTTGGTCTCTTCGCTGGCCGTCATCAGGTCAATGCCGTCGAACTTTATGGTGCCGCCGGAGATCCGGCAGCCCGGCCGCGCAAAGCCCATGGCGGCCAAACCTATTGTCGACTTGCCGGCGCCCGACTCGCCGATCAGGCCCAGCACCTCGCCGCGGTGCAGGTTGAGGTCGATGCCCTTGACGATGTCGTGCCACTGCTCGTCGCTCTGGCCGTCAATGCGCAGGCCGTGCATCTCCAGAAGCAGATCGCCTTTGGCGCCGCCGCCGTTCCGGGACTTACTGGTCATCGCGCAGCCCACTCGTTTTGTGCAGGAACCAGTCGACAACGAAGTTCACCGCGATGGTCAAAAGCGCGATCGCGCCCGCCGGCAGCAGCGGGGTGACGTCGCCATAGGTGATAAGCGTGGCGTTGTCCTTGACCATGCTGCCCCAGTCGGCGGTCGGCGGCTGAATGCCGAGGCCGAGGAAGCTGAGGGCACTGATCAGGAGGAACACAAAGCAGAACCGCAGACCGAATTCGGCCGACAGCGGCGGCAGGATGTTGGGCAGCACTTCGCGTGTGGTGATCCAGCCCATGCCCTCGCCGCGCAGGCGCGCGGCCTCGACGAAATCCATCACCACCACATTGAGGCTGACCGCGCGCGCCAGACGGAACACCCGGGTGGAATCCAGAACGGCGATGATGACGATGAGAACCGGGATCGCGGTGCCGAAGATCGTGAGCAGCAGGAGCGCGAAGATCAGCTGCGGGATGGCCATGAGGATATCCACGAAACGGCTCAGGATCTGATCCACCCAGCCGCCGAGCGTTGCCGCTATGATGCCGCCGAAGCCGCCGATCAGGAACGCCAGGCAGGTGGTGAGAAACGCGATGCCGATGGTGTTGCGGCCGCCGTAGAGCAGCCGGGTCAGCATGTCCCGGCCCAGGTTGTCGGTGCCCAGCACGTAAGGATCGCCCCAGGGCTCGAATTCGGCGCCGACGATTTCAGATTCGCCATAAGGGGTGAGCACGGGCGCGAACAGGGCCAGGAAAATGTAGGCCACGATAACGATGAGCCCGAACTTGGCTGTCCACGGCGCCTTGCGGGTCTCGCGCCAGGCATCGGCCCAGCGGTTGCGCTCGACCACCGGCGGTGGCGCGGCATCGGTGCTGAGACCGAGCGTATCGTCAGGCCGGTTTGTCATTTCGGATGCAGCAGCCTCGGGTTTGTGACGATGGAAAGGATGTCGGCCGTCAAGTTGAGCAGCACATAGGTCGCCGCGAAGATCAGGCTGCACGCCTGGACCACCGGGATGTCGCGATTTGCCACCGAGTTGACGATCAGCTGGCCGAGGCCCGGATAGACGAACACCACCTCGACCAGCACGACGCCGACGATCAGATAGGCAAGGTTGATCACGATTACGTTGATGATTGGCGCGAGCGCATTGGGCAGCGCGTGATAGACGATGATCCGTGAGCGCGACATGCCCTTGAGGTTGGCCATTTCGATATAGGGACTGGCGAGCAGGTTGATGATCGCCGCCCGGGTCATGCGCATCATATGGGCGACCACCACCAGGGTGAGGGTCAGGGCGGGCAGGGCGCAGAGATAAACCCGATCCCAAAACGGTGTTTCCGGACTGACGTTCGACAGGGCCGGAAACCAGCCCAGATTGACCGAGAACAGGATGATCAGGATGTAGGCGACGAAGAATTCCGGGAACGAAATCGACGACAAGGTGAAAATATTGACTGACCGGTCGTAGAGGCTGCCGCGGTAGAGGGCCGCCAAAACGCCGAGGGTGACCGAGAGCGGCACGGAAATGACCGCCGCATAGAGCGCCAGGAACATCGTATTGGCGAAGCGAACGCCGATCAGGTCGGAGATCTCCCGCTGGGTTGCAAGCGATTTGCCGAAATCGCCCTGCAGTATGCCGCCGAGCCAGTCGAAATAGCGCACATAGGCCGGCCGGTCGAGCCCGAGTTCGCGCCGGAACGCGGCGACCGTTTCTTCCGTGGCGTTCTGGCCCAGAATCGCCTCGGCCAGGTCGCCCGGCAGGAGCAGGACCGCAAAGAAAATGATCAGCGAGACCGCGATCAGGATAAGAACGCCCAGCGCCAGGCGCTGGACGATCATTTTCAGGATCTTATCCATCTCTCAGCCCCGCCGCATCGTTACCCCGCTCAGGCGTTGAACCACCAGCGCTCGGCGTTCTTGTGCCCGTCGAGCTCCCAGTTGTTGGCCAGTTTCTCCGGCAGGCCGACCTTCGTGCGCGCCGCGTGGGTGTAGGCCATGAACAGCGGGATCACCGAGCCGCCCTCATCGTGGACGATGCGCTGCATCTCGACATAGAGCTCACGCCGCTTCTTGGTGTCGAGCTCGCCGCGCGCTTCTTTCAGGAGCTTGTTGAAGCGCTCGTGCTCCCACTTGGTCTCATTCCAGTCGGCGCCGGCAGAATAGATCTGCGAAAAGACCCAGTCTTCGGTCGGGCGGCCGCCCCAGTAGCTTGCGCACCATGGCTTCTTGAGCCAGACATTGGACCAGTAACCGTCATCCGGCTCGCGCACCACTTCGATGTTGATGCCCGCCGCCTTTGCGGATTCCGCGTAGAGCTGGGCGGCGTCGACCGC
>JBPCWF010000568.1:0-7371 GCA_051009775.1 Hyphomicrobiales bacterium
CGGGCGAAGGCGGGCTGATCGCGACCGACGACGAGGACATCGCGGCCAAGGCCGTGCTCTATTCCGGCTCCTACATGCTCTACGCCCAGCACACGGCGCGGCCGTCACTGGAGGTGTTCGAGCGGCACAAATACGACATTCCCAATTGTTCCATGCGTATGACGGCGCTGGCCGCCGCGCTGCTGCGGCCGCAGAGCGGTCTGCTGGACGAGCGGGCGCGCCGGTGGAACGCTCTTTATGGCGAGCTCTGCCGGCGGCTGACGGCGATCGGGAACATCCGTATCCCCGAACGCGCGGCCAGGGAGCACTACGTCGCGAGCTCGCTCCAGTTCTCGCTTGAGAACATGGACGCGCCGGAGATCTCCCGTTTCGTCGAGTTGTGCGAAGAGGCGGGCGTGCCGATCAAGTGGTTCGGCCGGCTGGAGCCGCGCGGGTTCACCTCGACCTTCGCCGATTGGGGCTATGCCGGCGGCCGCCAGGAGATGCCGCAGACCCGCTCCGTGCTGGCGGGCCTGTGCGATATGCGCATTCCGTTGGCGCTCACGAGCGACCATTGCGACCAGATCGCGGAGACCGTCGAGCAGGCGCTCAAGATCGCCCGAGCGAACTGACCGCCAGGCGCCGGCGTGCCTCAATTGCAGGTACTCAGAAGACCCGCGCGCGCATTGGTTTCCTTGGCGGTGGCCGCGGTGCTGGCCTTCATGCACCAGTTGAAGTGAATGCCGTAATTGCCGTGCCACGCCGCGCCTTTATAGCCACAGCTCTTTGCGACATTGAGCTGCTGCTGCATCAGCGCGGTACTGGCGTAGCCCTGGCATTTCTGCTGCAAGCCGCTGCCTGAACAGCTCTTGAGCAGGTTCTTGCGCGCTTGCGCGCTCCGTCCGGCAACAAGCATCGCAATGGCCGCGGTCAGCCCGCTTGCCAGGAGCTTCGAACGGGCGGTGGAAAGTCTGATCATGGGATGCCTCCTCCTGTCTATTGATTGCAGGAAGGTGATCGGGTCGCGGCTGAATCCACCATGAACTGGCCGTTCATTCGATGTTCGCCGCGCGGCAAGTCATTTATATGCGAATTATTCAAACCCCGGTTGCAACGCGGCGGCGAATCATGCATTGGTATTTTGACTTGGTGGCCCTGGAGGCAAGGGGGCAAGTACACTGGCTCATCCCCGAGTACAGGATGAGCCGCTTTTTTTGGCCCTAGCACCGAAGGCCGCCGGCAAGAGCTTCTTCCCTGTCAGCCTTGCGCCAGCTTGAGACGCCCGCGCAGCCACTGAAGCAGTTCCCAGATATCGGCATAGTGCCCGCGTGGAATGCCGGCGCGGCTCAGCATGGCGGTCAAAGCGCCGTCGCTGCCGTGATGGATGGCGGCTCTGATCGTCTCAACGCGGGTGCCGGACACAAGCGACAGGCCGATCTCGAAGAACCCCAGAGACCCGTCGCGCAGGGCCATCACAAGGAGGGGATAGTTCAACCTGCCTTCCCTTTGCACCTGTTGCGCAAAGGAGAGCACGCGCGACGCCGGCACCTCCCTGATCAGTTGAAGCAGGGCGCCTGATTCCGCGTCTGCCGTGATCGATGCCGCGCGGTTCGGCAGGTCGTAGGCGGCCGCCAGCTTTTCGCGTGCAGCCGTGGATACCCTGGTGATCAGCTGTGCGGCGGCTTCGGCCATCAGGTCGTCGCGCTCCGCCAGCTTGTCGAGGATCCAGGGTGCGGATTCGTAGCGTTCCATCAGAGGATCGCAGACCGGCTGCGTCATCGGCGCGGCGGCATTTTCGATCAGTGCCTGAGCCACCGCCGTGTCACCGGTCTCGGCCAGCGCAACGGCAAGGCCTTCGCTCATTGAGGTCCGGCCGGCGGCCGCGATGCGGGCGCCGCGCGATACGGTCAGCACAAGATTGTGCCATTCGCTTTCGGAGAACACCTCTGTGACGGCAAGGAACGGGCAGGCGACCGCGTCGATGTCGTGGGCCAGCGTGAGCGCCACCTCGCGCGACAGATAGGGCGCTTGCCTGACTGCGTGCGAGAGTTCGCATCTGACCCGTTCGGCGGCGTCGCGGACGAGGTGCCCCGCCAGGGCTTCCGCGGCCCGGCGCTCTGCCAGCGGCAGGTCGTCGACGCTCAGGCAATGCCCGACCCGGCGCGCGATCTCAACGCGCGCGTCGTCACCCTTCCCAACGAGAAGATCGACCAGATTGTCCCCAGTCATCAGAAAGCCTGCTGATCCCAGCTCTGTCCCGGGTCAAAGTGTGGCACAGCCTTCTTAGCTTCGGGTTAAGCTTAAGAGACGGCGCGTCCTTGAACCAAAGCCGATCCCCAAGGATGGGCCGCGTATTGAACCAAATCCTCCGCACAAGCGTCTAACCGTTCGGGACCATTCAGGAGGATATGATGACATATGCATTCAAGAACTTGATTTTGGCTGCTGGCGGAACGGTGCTTGTGCTGATCGCGGGTCAAGCCGCGGTCTCGCCCTCTCTGGCTCAGAAGGCCAAGTTCGAACGCACCAAGCCGCACCTGAACACAAGCGCGGGTGCGCATGCACGCCGCAACGTCAATGTGGCCGTTGGCAAGAACGTGAAGGCCAATAGCAACATCGGGCCAATCGCCCCAAAACCCGGAAGGCGGCCGATGACCGTGAACCCATCCCGGGGCCAGAACTTGAGCCAACCGAAGTGATAGACCTGTCCGGCGCACAATCACGCAGGCACACGCGCCCGGACCCAAGCTCCCGGTCCGAAGCAGAGACATGAACGTGCCGCTTGCCACAAGACGGGCGCCGGGTCACGCTGACGCGAGTCGGCGTTCAGCTCGACATTGGCCGGGACGGATCGGAGTGGGGGAACGATGGGCAGTCGAAGAATCCTGATCGCCGGCGGCGGACTTGGCGGCCTGACGGCTGCCGCCTGTCTGCTTGAAGCCGGGTTCGACGTCGATGTGTTCGAACAGGCCCCCGAACTCGGCGAACTCGGCGCCGGCATTCAGATCAGCGCCAATGCGGCCCGCGTTCTGCAGCATCTCGGTCTGATCGACGCGCTGGAAGCGGTGGCGGTCAAGCCCGAAGCCTACAGGTTTCGGCTCTATGACACCGGCGAGGTGCTGCAGACCATCCCGCTCGGCGAGAGTTATGTCGAACGGCATGGCGTGGCTTACTACACGGTGCACCGGGCGGATTTTCACGGACTGCTCGCCGCCAAGGTTCGCGCCCTGAAACCGGACGCCATCCGTCTCAACGCGCGGATTACGGGTTTTGACGAAACGCCGGATGGCGTCTCCGCAGCCCTCTATGACGGATCGAGGGTCGATGGCGCCGTGCTGGTCGGCGCGGACGGCATCAGGTCCGTGGTCCGCCGGCGGATCGTGGGGCCGACACCGATCAACTATACCGGCGATGCGGCCTGGCGCATCGCGGTGCCGGCCGGTTTGCTTGAGGCCGAACGGCGCCCGAACAGCGTCGACATCTGGGTCGGACCGGCGCGCCACGCGGTGGTCTATCCGATCCGGCGCGGCGAACTGGTCAACTTCGTCGGCGCGGTCGAGGACGAAGGATGGACGGAAGACTCGTGGACGGCGCGGCGCCCCTGGGCCGATCTCCAGTCCGACTTCGCCGAATGGGACGCCGGCATCCGCGCGATCATCGGTGCCGCGGACAAGGACGCGTGCTATCGCTGGGCGCTCAACAACCGCACACCGGTTGCGACGTGGAGCACGGGCCGGGCGACGCTTCTGGGCGATGCGGCGCACCCGACGCTGCCCTATATGGCGCAGGGTGCGGCCATGGCGATGGAAGACGCGGCGGTGCTGACCCGCGCGCTGCAACAGGAACCGGACGTAGCCACGGCGCTCGACCTCTACCAGCGCAACCGGACCGGGCGCACGGCCCGCGTCGTCACCGAGTCGAGCGCCAACCGGTCGCTGTTTCACCTGCCGTCCGTCGCCGATCTGCGCGACGCCTTTGCCCGGCGCGACATGAACGCGGAGCGCACCGCGTGGCTGTTTTCCTACGATCCGATGACGGTTGAGCTGAGCTGACGGGTCAGCCGTCCCGCGGCTCCGCCGCGATGGGGTCCGCCGCCGATCCGGCGGTGCGCACAGCAAAGACCACCAGGCAGAGGCCGGCGGCGAGTGCCGCCCAGAGAACCATGTCGGCGCTGGTGCCGCCGAACGGGAGCACGTTGATCAGCGCGACGGCGCCACCGATGATGCGCTGCGTCAGGTTCAGGGGCCGTGTGGTGTATCCGGTCGTGACGGCGGTGAAGATGATGACGGCCAGCGTCAGCCGGGCGGCGGCCAGCAGGGTTTCGGCGACACCGCCGAGCAGCAGGAGCTCGGGCTGGAGCACGAAGGCGACGGGCACCAGGAACACTGCGGCGCCCAGCCGGACCGATGCGAAGGACGTGGTCCACGGGTTGGTGTTGGCGACGGTCGCCGCGGCGAAGCTGGCAATCGCGATCGGCGGTGTGATCATCGACAGCATGCCGAAATAGAGCACGTAGAAATGTGCCGCGAGCACCGGCACGCCCAGCTCCACGAGCGCCGGCGCGGCAAGCGTCGCGAGCAGGATATAGACGCCGACCGTCGGCATGCCGAGGCCGAGAAGGATGCTGAGCCCCGCGGTGAGCACCAGCAGCAGGGCGAGCGAGTTCTGACTGATCGCCAGCATCTGCAGCGTAATGGCGAAGGAGATCCCGGTGATGTTGAGCACGCCGATGATCAGGCCGGCGGATGCCGCGATCATGATGATGTCGGTGACCCCGGTCATGGCCTGCAACAGCGCCGAGACCACCTGTCTGGCTCTCCCTGGGAAATCCCTGAAGGGGAAGGTCAGGTGAACCGCGATCAGTGCGACGACGGAGTAAACCCCGGCATATTCCGCCGTCCGCTTCTCGATGAAGAGGAGATAGAGCAGCACGGCGATCGGGATCAGGAACCGCCAGCCGCGGATCCGCGTGTCCTCGCCCACGCGGTCTTCCGGCGACACGGCGCCGATCCCCATCCGGCGCGCCTCCAGATCGACCGCCAGAAACAGGGCGAGGTAGAAGAACAGCGCCGGCAGGATCGCCGCCACAACGACGGACCGGTAGGGCAATTCCAGAAGCTCCGCCATCAGGAAGGCAGATGCACCCATGATCGGCGGCATCAGCTGGCCACCGGTCGAGCTGACCGCCTCGATGGCGGCGGCCACATGGCGCTGATAGCCGGCTCTCGCCATCATTGGAATGGACACGGAACCGACCGAGGCGACATTGGCCACCGCGCTGCCCGAAACCATGCCGAATACGGCCGAGCCGACGACCGAGACCTTTGCCGGGCCGCCCCGGAACCTGCCGACCGAGGCGGCGGCCAGCCTGGCAAAGAAACCGCTGCCCCCGAACGCGTTCAGCAGATGGCCGAAGACGATGAACGGAATGACGACGATCGATGCGATCGCCATGACCTTGCCGAACAGCGCGTTGGTGTCGAGGCCGAGATAGACGACCAGCCGGGAAAAGGTCACCGGCCGTGTCTTGAAGATGTCGGGCAGATGCGGGCCGACAAAGGCGAACCCGATCAGGAGCAGAACCAGGATCGGCAGGAACGGACCGGTCTTGCGCCGGGTCGCCTCCAGCACGCCCGCGATCATGATCACGCCAAGCGCCACCGCGGCCGGCGGCGCCAGCGCCAGCGACAGCTGCATGCTCGGATAGTTGACCGCGACATAGACGAACAGCGCCAGCACAAGTGCGGCCAGAAGACTGTCGGCCGCGCGGACGAGGGCCGGCTTGAATTCGGCGCCCTCCAAGAGCACGATCGCGGTGCACAGGCCGATAACCAGCGCCAGGAACTGCTCGGTGTAAAGCGCCAGCGCCAGCCTGCCCGGCACGTCGAATGTCCATGACGCGACGGTGGCGACGAGAACGGCGCGCAGGCCGACGCGAACCGCGCGCGGCGCCGTGGTCCAAAACCGCATCACAGTTTGCTCGATGCCGGATCTAGCGCGACTTGCTCCATGCGATGGCCCCGTCGTGGAAGGGAAGGGGCATGCCCTGCTTTACGAGCTTGTCCGGGTCCAGGCCGCGAAACAGGGGAAAACCGGCGATCAGGTCGTCCTTGTTTCCGGCCAGCGTCTCGAGCACCTTGACCACGGTCTCGGCGGGCACATGGGTGGCCGTGAGCAGCAGGTTATCATAGGCCAGCACGTTGGTCGGCTCGGTGACGCCGGCAAAGTTCGGCAGCGGGGGAACCTTGGCCAGGTAGCTGGAGGCGAAGACGCCATGCATGCGCGCGACCGCCTCGGGCGCATCGGACAGGGGCAGGACCCGGATTTTGACGCTGGCATGGACTTCGGCGACCTTGGCCGCGCCGACCGCGAAGAAGAACATGTCGGCGCGCCCGTTGAGGAACTGCTCCGCGCCCTTGATCACGTTGGGCACCGGAACCGGCACGATGTCGCCTTGCGCGACGCCGCCATTGGCCATCACGGCGCCCGCGACCCGGCCAAGCGAGCCCATGGCGGAGAAACTCGACACCACCCGTTTGCCCCGGAGGCCGGCAATGGTGCGGGTCTCGCTGTCGGCCTTGACGAAGAACGCGACCCGCAGAGGATAGAGCACCGCGGCGATGCGCAGCTTCTCCTGCTTGAGGCCTGAGAACGTGAACTCGCCATTATAGGCGTCGCCGCCCTCGAGCACATTGGCGATGCCGAAATCGAGCTCTCCCTGATTGACGAGGGGGATCAGAACGGTCTCGCCCGTATTGGGTTGGACGCGCGCTTCCAGACCGGCCTTCTGGTTGAGCACCTTGGCGATCACGGAGCCGGTGGAGAAGCTCAGCGTCCCCTGGGACATCGTGCCCAGACCGACCGTATCCGCCTTGGCGCCGTGGGCGGCGAACATCATGGCCGCCGCCACGATCGCCATTCTCAGAGCAGTCATCGGTTTCCTCCCTCTCAAACGACATGTTCTTTTTGCGCGGGGTCTGCCGCTCCTTGCGCGGCAGCTTTCCCCGTGAAGGTCGTTTTGCAGGCGCTAGTTTAGTTTGGTTGCCTATCCAAATTCCAGTTCAAAAGCGCCAGCGCTTACCGGCTGGCAGAGCGCCAGTAAACCGTTCTGTTTCAATGGTTTGCATTTGTTCTAAACACCGAACTGTCAAGGTTTGCGGGACAAGGAGACGGGAGGGTTGCGGCAATATCCCGATTTAATTAGGGTCCCATATGAAATTGAATGGCCGACCGGTCACCTATGGAGGATGTCATGGCGATGGACGCCGCTGAGGACCAGAAAGCGTTGAGGGAAGAGTTCTATGGCCGCCTCGGACCGAGTAACCTCGCGCCGCTGTGGGAAGTCCTGAAAGGGCTGGTGCCGCCGGAACCGGTATCCAAGGCGGCGCCGTT
>JBPCWF010000569.1:0-5564 GCA_051009775.1 Hyphomicrobiales bacterium
CGATACAGCAGATCAATCGTCACACGCTCTTTCAAACTGAGCTGATCATAGTGGCTTCCCATCGCACAAACACCTTAGCAGGTGTTGCACTTGTTCCGTGAACTCAAGGAATCCATTATCGGTTGCCGAAATATTCTCGACGACATGCACTCTTTGGGCCGGCCAATAGATTCCCGCTTTCGCGGGAATGACGAGAGGGTGAGGGAATGACGAGGGGGCGTGTCAGCCCGAAATCTCCGCCACCAGCGCATCCGTATCGACCTGGCGGCAATAGCCCTTGATCTCGTCGAGCGACCGGTCGTGGCGCTCCTGTGTGTAGGTGGCGCAGGCGTCGGGTACGAGCGTCACCAGATAGCCGAGGTCACAGGCGTCGCGCACGGCGGATTCCACGCATTGGTCCGTAATGAAGCCGGAAATCACCAGCTGCCTTACCCCCAGATTGCGCAGCACATAGTCGATATGGGTGGAAATGAAGACGCTCGACGAGGTCTTGGACAGGACGATCTCGTCGTCGCCGGGTGCGATATCGTCGATCACCTTGCCGTCCCACGAGCCCCGGGGCACGTGGAACCCGGTGATCTTGTAGTCGAGGCTGCGGTCGCGGCCGTCCTTGGTCAGGCTCTCGATGGTGGTGTACATGACCTCGATGCCGGCCGAGCGGAAGGCGGCCTGGAGCTTTTGCATATTGGGCACGGCAAGCGTCTCGATCCGGTCGAAGTAATAGCCGTAATTCGCCGCCATCTCCTCGTCCGACAGGCCGGTGAACTCGCCGCCCTGGCGGTGGGCGCAGAAATTCTGCACGTCGATGAAGAGCAATGCCGATTGATCGGGCACCAGGGGGACGTCGCGGCTCAGCTTCACTTCACTCATCATTCGTCTCGCTGCTTACAGGTTCATGGCGTCGACCATATCGGCGAGGGCATCGCACATGAGCCCGGCCCAGTAGGCCTGGCCCGCGCCATCCCGGATCTCCGAGTTGCGGATCTCGGCCAGCACGTGGGGCACGCCCCTCACCTCGCCATGCACCGGAATGGTGTAATCGCTGTAGTCGTCGACCGAATATGGCTCGTTGAATTCCAGGATCAGGCCGGACGCCCGCGAGACGAGATGCGGCATAAGCCGCCGCGCCATGCTGTCGTCGCGGTTGAACAGGAGGCCCAGATGCCACGGCCGCGCGGGCCCGCCGTTGAGCTGCCTGGTATAGCTGTGAACCGCCAGCAGCAGGGTCGGCCGCCCCTGCCGGGCGCGGTCGTCGAGCAATGCCGCGACCCGGTCGTGGAACGGTTTGTGGATCTCATCGTAACGCCGCCTGCGCTGGACCTCGCTCAGGCCCCGGTTGGCCGGGATCGCCGTGCCGTCGCTCACCGGCGGCACGCAGCTCTCTGCCTCGAACGGGCGGTTGCAGTCGACCACGAGCCGGCTGAAGCTCTGCCGGACCAGGGTGGCATCGAGCGTTTCCGCCATCAGACGGGCGACCGGCCCGGCACCGACATCCCAGGCGATGTGCCGGTCCATGTCCGCGGGCGCGACGCCCAGATCGCCCAGGCGCTCCGGGACCGCGCGGCCGGCATGCTCGCACACCAGGAAAACCGGCGAGCCGCCGTCCGGGTTGTCGACCTCAACGGGCGCCGGGTCGCTGGCGGTCAGGAGGCCGTCCGTATCATCCAGGGCAGTCATACTTTCTCCGTCACGACGCTTGCCGCCGGAATCAGCCCGTTGGGCCGCCAGAGCAGCACGAGCACCACGATGCCGAGCCCGATCGGCTCCTTGAACTCCTGCAACGCCTCGGGCAGGAACGCGGTCAGATAGATCTCTATGAAGCCGAGCAGAAAGCCGCCGGCAACCGCGCCGGTGAGGCTGCCGAGCCCGCCCAGGATCGAGGCGATGAACGCCTTGAGCACCGGAACGAAGCCCATCAGGGGATCGACCGAGGCGCGCTGCGACACCCACAGCACGGCGGCAACGCCGGCCAGCAGGCCTGAGAGCGCAAAGGCGCCCGATATCACCGCATTGGCGCGCACGCCCATGAGCCGGGCGACGGGGAAGTCCTCCGCCGCGGCGCGCATGGCGACACCGACCGCGGTGCGCTTCAGGAACCAGTTGAGGAACACCAGCATGACGATCGTGGCGCCGATCGCGAGCAGCTTGTTGACGCCGATCAGGAAATCGCCGACCGCAATGCTCTCGGCCAGAACATCGGGCAAAAATACCGGCTGCGAGCGCTTGGAGATCAGGTTCTGAAACAGGGTCTGCAGAATGATCGCTACGGCGAGACTCGTCACCAGCATGGTTGCGGGGCTTGAGTTTCGAACCGGACGGAAGGCGATCCGTTCCATCAGCATTGCCGCGAGCATGGCCACCAGAATCGCCAGCGGAACGGAGACGATGAACGGCACGCCGGCGAGGCCGCAATAGAGCAGCGTGTAGCCGGAAATCGTCATCAGCTCACCATGGGCGAAATTGATCATGCCCATGATCGAGAACACGATGGCGAGGCCGAGCGCCAGCAGCGCATAGGTGCCGCCGAGCGACACCGCATTGACCGTCTGCTGCAGGAACAGTTCTATCGTCACTGCGCTCAATGCCCCCCGAGATAGGCCTGTTCGACCAGGTTCGACGATTTGAGTTCGTCTGCGGAACCGGACGCCGTGATCGTGCCGCCGGCCATGACATAGCCGCGATCGACAAGGTCGAGCGACATGGCGACATTCTGCTCGACCAGCAGGATGGTGATGCCGTCCTGCCTCAACGCGCCGATCAGGTCGAAGATCGTTTCGACGATCTGCGGCGCGAGACCGAGCGACGGCTCGTCCAACAGCAAAAGCTGCGGCTCGCACATCAGTGCCCGGGCGATCGCCAGCATCTGCTGTTCGCCGCCCGACAGCGTGCCGGCCAGTTGCTGGCGGCGCTCGGTCAGCACCGGAAAGAGGCCGTACATGCGCTCATAGGACGACGACACCGCCTTGGCATCGCTACGGCCATAGGCGCCGAGCGACAGGTTTTCCTCGACCGTCAGGCCGGCGAAGATGCGCCGGCCTTCGGGCGTGAGCGTCAGCCCCTTGCGGACCAGAAGCTCGGTCGGCACCCGGCTCACTTCCTCATCCCGGAAGCGCACCGCGCCGTCGGCCACCGGCACCAGACCGATGATCGCGTTGAGGGTCGAGGACTTGCCGACCCCGTTGGCGCCGAGGAGGGCGACCAGTTCACCCTCCTCGACATGCAGGTCTATGCCCCTGACCGCATCGACCGCGCCGTAACGCACGTGCAGGCCGGTGACATCGAGCAGAGGCATGAGCGCGCGGTCCCGTCCTGGCGCTATTGCATCCGGGGCGCCGGGATCAGCGCGGCGTCCGGTGACGGCTGGCCGACCAGTTCCCGCTCGCCGCCCTTGACGCGGACCAGCGACACCTGGCGCACCGGCATGCCGGACGTGCCCTTGTAGGTGATCATGCTGGTCGCGCCCTTGACGCCTTCCAGATTTGCGATGGCGTCGCGCAAGGCGACCGGATCGATGTTGCCGCCGGTCGCGAGCACCGCCGCCTCGATCACCTTGACCAGATCGTAGCCGATGGCGTTGAACACGGTCTCCGAGGCCTTGCCGGTCTTGTCCTGATAGAGCTTGTTGAACGCCTCGAGCGGGCTGCCCGGGGTGGCATGGCCGGCGGTGGTGAACACCACGCCTTCGGTCGCCTTGCCGAGCGAGAAGGTGGTCGCGGAATCGATACCGTCTGAACCGATCACCTGAGATGTCACGCCCGCGGCGCGCAACTGCTTGATGAACGCCGGGAAATCGGGCTCATAGGCCGAGGTCATGACCACGTCGGGCTGGGGCTTGAGCGCCTTGATCTTGGTGACCTCGGCGGAGAAATCCTGCTGCTCCAGCTTATAGGTCGACTTGCCCAGCATCTTGCCGCCGAGCTTCTCGAACACATCGGCGAAATAGAGCGGCAGGGTCGTGTACTGGGTGTCCGGCGAATAGAGGATATAGGCCGAGCGATGGCCCTCGTCGTGGGCCCATTTCGCCGACACGGTCGCCTGCACGTTGTCGCCGGGGAAATTGGCGAACATGTAGTCGCCGCCCATCAGGGGCAATGTGGGCGAGGACGCACAGGTCGAGAAGCCCGGGATCTTTGCCTTGTCGGCGATGGCGGCGGCGGCGAAGGCCGGGTCCGCGTCGCACGGAAGCACCAGCACGTTGACCTTGGCCTCGACCAGCTCCTGGGTCGCGATCGAGGTCTGCGCCGGATCGGAGCGGACATCCTTGTCGATGGTCTTGATCATGATCTTGCCGTCGATGCCGCCCTTGGCATTGATTTCGTCGACGGCGATCTTGAAGCCTTCGATCACCGGCCCGTCGAACGGCGCCAGCGCGCCGGTCTGGGCGGTGGCGACGCCAATCGTGATGGTGTCGGCGGCGATGGCCGGCGCGGCGGAGGCGGCAACGCCCATCAGCGCGCCCAGCGCCATGGTGGTCAATCGTTTACGCATGTGACAACTCCCTCTTTGCTTTCGGTCCTTAGATCGCGAGATCCGCTTGGTGTTTGCGGCCGAGATAGGCCGCGATGACGGCCGGGTCACGCTGGACCTCGGCCGGGTCGCCTTCGGCAATCAGATGGCCCTCGTTGAGCACCGCGACGCGGTCGCACAGCCGGATGATCAGGGGCAGATCGTGATCGACGATGAGAATGCCTAGGCCGAGCGTGTCGCGCAACCGGCGCAGGGTTTCCATCAGGGCGTCGGTCTCCTCCCGGTTCATGCCGGCGGCGGGCTCGTCGAGGAACAGATAGGTCGGCTGCAGAGCGAGCGCGCGGGCGATCTCGACCCGGCGCTGGTCGCCATAGGACAGCGTGCTGGCCCGGACGGCGGCGACATCCGCGATGCCCATCCAGTCCATCACCTCAGCCGCCCTGCCGTAGGCCTCTCGGATCGATACGCGCGGCCAGGCGTTCAGGGCCGCGACCAGAACATTCTGGCGCACGCTGAGCGCGCGGAACAGGCGGATGTTCTGGAAGGTGCGGGCGATGCCAAGAGCGGCGAACCTGTGCACCGGCAGGCCGGTCAGGTCGTGCCCGCCGATGCGCACCGCGCCGGAGCTTGCCGGCAGCACGCCGGAGAGCATGTTGAGCAGCGTGGTCTTGCCCGAGCCGTTGGGCCCGATCAGGCCGACGATTTCGCCGGGCGTCAAAGACAGCGACACTCCATCGACCGCGGTCAGGCCGGAAAAATGCTTGGTCGCCGCATCGGCCACGAGCGTCTCGCCCTGCGCTTTCTGAGCCTGGAGCCCATTCCCGGCGTCCTGTGCGGCGGCTGCACCCCTCCGGCGGAACAGGCGCTCGTCCCACTCGTCGAAGCCGGACAGGCCCTCGGCGCGCTTGAACATCACGAGCAGGATGATCAGGCCGATGCCGATCTGCGTGGTGCCGAAGACCTCCGGCAGCTGCACCCCGGCAATCTCGATGCCGCCTTCCAGGCGCCTCAGGATCTCGGTCACCGCGGTGATCGATATGGCGCCGAGGATGGCGCCGGTGACCGTGGTCATGCCGCCGACGATCAGCATGGCAAGC
>JBPCWF010000570.1:0-3431 GCA_051009775.1 Hyphomicrobiales bacterium
GTCCTGGTAGCCGGTCAGGATCGAGTAGACATACTCGGCGCCGCCGATGCCTTCGAGAAACTGCTTGAACGTGCCGTGATAGCCGGACCGCGCCTTGGTGATCAGCGAAAGGTCCGGCGGCAGGGCGCCGTTATTGGCCGCGCGGGCAGCGATTTCATTCGGAAACGGTGACACGAACCTGTCGCTCGGCTTGCCCGGGCGCACGAGCAGGGAGCCATCATCGTCGTGGGTCGCACCGTCTTCGTTGGGACCGGCCGGCACTTCGGCCTCGGCGGCGATCGCCTTGACCTGTGCCTCGGGGAACTCGGGTCCTCCGGCCTCGCCGAGATTGCGGTAAGACAGGTATTCCAGGCCGTGACAGGCCTTGCAGACCTGCTCATAGACCTGGTAGCCGCGCTGGAGCTGGGCCCGGTCGAAAGTGCCGAAGGGGCCCTCGAAGGAAAAATCGACCTTCTTGGCTTCTTCCTGCTTACCCGCGGCGAGAACCGGTGCTGCATAGGCGGCCACGAGCGCGACACCTGCGGCAGCGACAAGTCTTGAGCAGATCTTCATGGGCTTATCTCTTCGGTCTCTGGAGCGCTTATTCGGCGGGCTGGGCAGCTGCGGTATCGTCACCCTTTCCCTTGCTCTTAGCGAGCACGGCATCCGATATGCTTGTCGGTCTCTGCCTCGGCGTCTCGATCAGCCCGAGCAGCGGCACGATGATGAAGAAGTGGATGAAGTAGTAGGCGGTCCCCAACTGGCCGACCAGCTTGTTGGTGACGATCGGCGTTTCTCCCTCGGCCACATGGCCGCCGAAGAACGGATCGCCTGGAACCTGCGCGCCGATATAGCCGAGCAGCACGCAAACCAGCCCGAAGATCCAGAAGAACTGCTTGTAGAGCGGTCGGTAGGTCGCCGAGCGCACCCGGGACGTGTCGAGCCAGGGCAGGATGAACAGCACCAGGATCGACATGAACATGGCGATGACGCCGAGCAGCTTGTTGTCGATCGATCTCAGGATCGCGTAATAGGGCAGGAAGTACCATTCCGGCACGATATGCTCCGGCGTCGACAGCGGGTTGGCCGGCTCGTAGTTGATCGGGTGGCCAAGATAGTTCGGCTGGAAGAACACGAAATAGGCGAACACCACGCCGAACAGCGCCAGCGCGAAGCCGTCCTTCATCGTGTAATAGGGGTGGAACGTGAGGGTGTCCTGCTCCGACTTGACGCTGATGCCGGTCGGATTGTTGTTGCCGGTCACGTGCAGCGCCCAGATGTGGAGAAACACCACCGCGGCGAGCACGAAGGGCAGGAGATAGTGCAGGCTGTAGAAGCGGTTGAGCGTCGGGTTGTCGACCGAGAACCCGCCCCACAGCAGGATCACCACGTCCTCGCCGATGAGCGGGATGGCGCTGAACAGGTTGGTGATCACCTTGGCGCCCCAGAAGCTCATCTGACCCCAGGGCAGCACATAGCCCATGAACGCGGTGGCCATCATCAGCAGCAGGATCACGACGCCGAGAATCCACAGGAGTTCGCGCGGTTCCTTGTAGGAGCCGTAATAGAGGCCGCGGAAAATATGAATGTAGACCGCGATGAAGAACATCGAGCCGCCGGTGGCATGGACATAGCGCAGCAACCAGCCGTAATTCACGTCGCGCATGATGTGCTCGACGTTGGCGAAGGCCAAGTCCGCATGCGCCGTGTAATGCATCGCCAGAACGATGCCGGTGATCATCTGGATGCCGAGGCAGAAGGTCAGGATGCCGCCGAACGTGTACCAGTAGTTGAGGTTCTTCGGCGTCGGAAAGTCCATCGCCTGGGCCTGCATCAGGCCGAAGATGGGCAGGCGCCGCTCAATCCACTTGGCTACGGGGTTCTTGGGCTCGTAGGTCGAATGTCCGCTCATCACGCTCCCCCTCAGCCGATTTTCAACTTGGAATCGGTGACGAACTCATATTGCGGCACGGGCAGGTTTTCCGGTGCCGGGCCTTTGCGAATGCGTCCCGCCGTGTCGTAGTGCGAGGCGTGGCACGGGCAGTACCAGCCGCCGAAGTCGCCCTGCTGGCCGAGCGGCACGCAGCCCAGATGGGTGCACACCCCGAGCATCACGATGATCTTCTCGTTCTTGGCCCGGTTTTCGTCGGTCGCCTGAGCGCCGCCCTCGATATTGGCGTTGCGTGCCAGGTTGTCTATCAGGTCGTCGAGATTGACCGCGCGGGCCTCCTCGATCTCCTTGGCCGTGCGGTAGCGGATGAACACAGGATTGCCGCGCCATTTGACCGTTACGCTCTGGCCCTCCGTCAGGGCGGAAATGTCGACCTCGATCGAGGCCAGCGCGCGCACGGAGGCGTCCGGGTTCATCTGGTGGATCAGCGGCCAGACGAACGCCGCGCCACCCACGGCGGCGACGGAGCCTGTTGCAATGTAGAGAAAGTCCCGACGGGTCGGTTCGGCGGTATCGGTTACAGCCACGGCTTAAATCCCCTTGGTCCCCTGCCGGCGTCGACGCAGTCAGCGCGTCCAGATCGAGGTCTGTGTGCGCCGCGTCCGCCGTCACCCGCTTCTCTTGCTGGCAGGCGCTGAATATATATCAGTAAACCACAGAAACTTGGCGGAAAACACGTACAAGAGCCAGCCTTTTTCGGCGCTTCTTTTGGCACTCCTGATTGTGAATGTCCAGAGACTATGCAGGTCTCGGCAATATGTCGCATAACTTTGTTCGCATACGACAAAACGCGGAAATTCGAACCCCGATGGATTTAGCACTGTACCAGCCGGACATCCCCCAGAACACGGGAACCGTGCTGCGGCTGGGCGCCTGCCTGGGCGTGGCCGTCCACATCATCGAACCGGCCGGATTCCACTGGTCGGACCGTGGTCTGAAGCGTGCCGGGATGGACTATGCCGGGCATGTCGAGGTGCTGCGGCACGCCTCGTTCGAGCGGTTCTTGGCCGACCGGCCCTCGGGGCGGCTGGTCCTGCTGACCACGCGTGCGCGCACGGCCCATACCGGGTTCGGGTTCCGCGGCGACGATGTTTTGCTCCTGGGGCGCGAATCGGCCGGCGTGCCGGACGCGGTGCACGCCGCCGCCGATGCGCGGATTGCGGTTCCGATGGCGCCGGGAATGCGTTCGCTCAATGTCGCCGTCGCCGCCGCCATGGTGCTTGGCGAGGGCCTGCGGCAAACTGGCGGCTTTGCCAGCATCGAGCCATAGGCCAGATTGCCCGCCATGACCAATGACCTCAGCGTGGACCAGCGCAAAAAGACCGCGCGTGCCTGGTTCGAAACCCTGCGCGATCAGATCTGTGCCGCATTCGAAGAGATCGAGGACGACCTGTCCGGTCCGCTCGCCGAGCGTGCGCCCGGCCGCTTCGAGCGTACGCCGTGGCGGCGCGACCAGGACGGCGCCGATGGCGGCGGCGGCGTCATGTCGATGATGAAGGGC
>JBPCWF010000571.1:0-6852 GCA_051009775.1 Hyphomicrobiales bacterium
TGTCGGGCAGCGTGGTTCCGCCCGAGCTGGCGCGCGCGGTGGAGGACAAGCTGCCGAACGGTATCACGCTGCAGCTCTGGGGCATGAGCGAGACCCAGGCCGGCGCCTATACCCGGCCGGCGGATCCGGCATCGGTCCGCCAGCACACCGCAGGGAGCGCGAGCCCGAACACGGAGCTGCGCGTCGTCGACGATGCCGGCCGGCAACTCGGCCCCGATCTGGAAGGCCACCTGCATGTGCGCGGCCCGTCCCTGTTCGACGGCTATCTGGAGAACCCCAGCGCCACCGCCGCGGCCTTCGACGCCGAGGGATGGTTCGACACCGGCGACACGGCGCAGCTTTCGCAAGACGGACACCTGACCATCACCGGCCGGGTCAAGGAGATCATCAACCGGGGCGGTGTGAAGTACAATCCGGTCGATGTCGAGCAGATCATCGAGCGCATGGAGGCGGTCGATCGCGCCGCCATCGTGCCCTACCCCGACGACGTGCTCGGCGAACGCGGCTGTGTGTTTGTCGTGATGACCCCCGGTGCTATGGTCTCGCTCGACGACATAACGGGTGAGCTGGAACGCGCCGGGATTGCAAAGTTCAAATGGCCGGAGCGGCTGGAAATCATCGACGCCATGCCGCTGACGCCGACACAGAAGATCATGCGCGGCCGGCTTGCCGACCGCCTGACGACGACCTGACAGCAACCCAGAGAGCGACGCCCCCGCCTTATGGCCTCCGACTACGAGCACAGAGACGACGATACGTTCAAGCGCATGCTGCCGGAGGTGTCGGGCAACGACATCAACGGTCTCGGCGCGATGGGGCCGGAACGGCCGAGACCGTTTTTCTGGCACCCGCACGACAAGCAGCCCTTCGGCGACCTGCAGCATGCCATCATCGACCATCACCGTCAGGCGCCGGAAATCGAGAAAACCTATTCGCGCGATGCCGACCGGGGGCCGCGCCCGATCCGGAAGTCACCCGAACCGGAACAGCGGGCGGCGGACGAATGGACCTACAGGGTCAAGGAGTTCGCCGGCATGAACGAGGCCGACCTGGTCGGGATCACCGAAACCCGGCCGGAATACATATACCAGGGCTATGACATCCCCCACCCGCGGCTGATCATGATCGGCGTGGCCATGGACTACGACACGCTGGCAACGGCGCCGAGCACGATCGACGACATCGCGGCGGCGGCGGAGGTCGCCCACAAGTACAACAAGGCGGCGCGGGCGGCGCGCAAGCTGGCCAACTTCGTGCTCGCCGCCGGCTATGACGCAAAGACCTATCCGGGCCCAATGGCCACCGCGCTGAACATGATCCCGGCCGCGATCGAGGCCGGGCTCGGCGAACTCGGCAAGCACGGCTCGATGATCAACCGCAAATACGGCTCATCGTTCCGGCTATCGGCGGTCGCCACCAATATGCCGCTGGTTTCGGATTACCCGGATGAATTCGGTGCCGACGAGTTCTGCGTGAACTGTCAGATCTGCGCCAAGGCGTGCCCGCCAGACGCGATCTCGTCCACCAAGCAGCTCGTGCGCGGCGAAGAGAAATGGTACGTCGATTTCGACAAGTGCATTCCCTATTTCGGCGAGACCTTCGGCTGCGGGATCTGCCTTGCGGTCTGCCCCTGGAGCCGTCCGGGGGTTGCGTCCGGCCTAATCGACAAGCTGGCGCGCCGCAAAGCGCGCAAGCAAGCCGATCAAGAGGACTGAACCGGGGCGTTTAGGAGGCGCGTTGGCGTTGCGCGCGCACCACGCCTTCCCTCAGGAGCTCGATGTTGGCCTGGATATGCGGATTGTTCGGCTCCATCTGCAGGGCCGCGAACAACCGCTTGCGGGCCTCGACCAACCTGCCCTGCAGCAACAGGGAATAGCCCATGTTGTTGAGGATCTCCGGCGACGGGCCGACCAGCGCGACCGCCTTGTGGTAGGCACGCTTGGAAAGATCGAAACGCCGCAGATGGTCGTATGTCGCGCCAAGCGCGATCCATGCATCCACGTTGTCCGGACGCTGTTCGGTCACAAGCCGGAAGTGCTTTTCAGCCAAGCCGTAGTTGCGCGAGGCAAACTGCTCGCGTCCCGCTTTCATCGGGTTCTCGACCGGCACATAGGCCACGTCGGACGTTTCGATATCGCGAATGACCGTATCCGGCGCCACCTGATCGCCGATCATCAGATCGGAGATGAGCAAACGCTCTGCTTGTCTCTGCGTGCAAGCGCTCAGTGCTGACAGCAACAGCAAGCAACTTGCGAGAACACGCCAATTGGAAGACATCTTATTCGCCCCTGCACTTTCTATTTCTGGCTCGGCCACAACGGCCGACTTCACCCATGATTGTAATCTAAAGCTTTGAAATTGCTGTAAAATACAAATCCCGCATTTGCTTAAAACTGTAATGAACGGCTTTGTGAGACGGCAATGAATGACCGCGGCAGACCGCGCTTGCGCAATCGCGCAATGAAAAAGGGGAGCCGTCGCCGGCTCCCCTGGTCTCGTTCAGGCTGCGACGCGACTATTCGGTCGTCGCCGCATCGTCGCCCTCGACCTGGCCGTTGGTGTCGGCCGCAGAACTGCTCTGGGTCGACGCCGGGCCGGCATTGTAGTTGTCCATGGCGTGGCTCATACGCTCACCGCTGTGGTGAATATGCGTACGGTAAGCATGCCGTGGCCGCGGGTTGATGATGTGGATCGCCTTGTTATGCGCAACCGCATCGCCGATGCCCATCGTGATCGTGTCCGAGCGGTCGAGATATTGCTGCGATGACGCACAACCTGTCAGCGCCGTCACCAGGGCGATGATCGCCGCGGACTTGAGTGTTTGATGCAGATTATTTGTCATTGTAACGCCTCGCTCCAGTGCCGCCCAGGAAACCGTACTGGGTGGCCTTGCTGTCTTCGCGGCCGCCGATGGGATACGCGCGGACGCGCTCCGTGCCGCTCGGAATGATGTGCCCGTAGGGGCCCTGCTTGTTGCCGCCGGCTTTGAAATAGTCGACCACGTCGTTCGGCACTTCCATGTCGCCGAACAGGAACAGGTCGACGTCGTTGCCCGGCCGGGATTTGTCCAGCGGCGTGACCAGCCGTTCATCCGGGCTGGCGGGTCTCACCAGACGCGGCGTGACGATGATCACCAGGTCGGTCTCCTCCTTCTGGTAGGAGGTCGAGCTGAACAGCGCGCCGAGCACCGGCACCTGGCCGATCCAGGGCAGCTGCTGGCGGGCCTTGGAGTGGTTGGACTGCAACAGTCCGGCAATCGCAAAGCTCTGCCCGTCCCTGAGCTCGACGGTCGTGTGCGCACGGCGCACCACCAGGCTCGGGATCTCGATGCTGGCCAGACGCAAGGTTGTGGTCGGGTCGAGCTGGCTGACTTCCGGCTCGATCTCCATATTGATCAGGCCATCGGCCAGCACGGTCGGGGTGAACGACAGGCCGACACCGAATTTCTTGAACTCGATGCGGATCTCGTCCTTGTCGGCGCCGGTCGGGAACGGAAACTCGCCGCCCGCCAGGAAGCTCGCCGTGTCGCCCGAGAGAGCAACCAGGTTCGGCTCCGCCAGCCGGCGCGCCAGACCCTTCTCCTCAAGGGCTTCGATAATGATGTCGGCATCGACACCACCGCTCAGAAGCGTACCGATGATGGTCCCGAACGGGGTCGTGCTGGTCAGCAGGCCGGTGCCGGTCATGGCCGAAAACCGCTTGCTCACCACATCCCATTTGACACCAAGCTCACGGCCGGCGGTGCGTTCGACTTCGACGAAGCGCACTTCCAGCATGACCTGCTGCGACGTGCCGACGCTGAGCGCGTTGGTCACCGCATCCGGCGCATACTGGTTGGCCAGATTGAGCGCCCGGGTCAGCGACGGCGCATCGAGCACCGTGCCGCTGAGCAGCAGCCGCCCGTTGACCGAGCTGACCTTGATCTTGCCGCCGGTGATGTTCTGGCTGAGCGTGCGCGCCAGGCCCTTGGCATCATAAGCGATCTCCAGGTCGAGCACGCCAAGCAACTGCTTGTCCTTGTCGTAGATCGAAATGTTGGTCGATCCGACTTCCTTGCCGAGCACGTAGATGGAGTGATTGGTCAGCGGCAGAACGTCCGCCACCGCCGGATCACCGATCAGAACTTCGGCGAAGGGAATGTCGACCTCGATGGTCTCCGACTTGCGAAGCGTGACGCGCAGACGGCCGGCCTGCTTGTCTTTCGACAAACGGTAGACCTTTGCGCTGGCCGCCTCAGCCTCGCCGCCCCATGGCGCGGGCTGCACACCGACGGCACCTGCCAGAAGCAGACAGCACATCAGTGATGCGACTTTACGGGCCAGCCCCCAGCGGACCGGTCTCTTGGGTTCGGCGCCCTGCTCGCGTTCGCTGAGCAGCCGCCGCACAAGCGACTTATCGTACCTCATAGCCTTTACCAGCCTTTCCCTTTCCTAGGTCGTATTATCCGGACGATCCGCCGGTGCTGCGCCGCTTTCCCTCGCGGCAAGCTGCAGCGCCGTCAGTCGGCCTGAACTGCCTCTTTCACGTTGTATTCGCTGCGCTCCAGTCCGCGCGTGACGCCGACCACGACATAGTCGTCGGTGACGACCAGCACGCCTGGCTTGTCGTTTGTTGCACTGGACGCGACCGGCCGCTCTTTGGCACCGGTGCCGGCGGCACCCGCGGTGACCGGCGCGACATTGCCAGCCGTGGCCGGCTTGCGCTTGGACGACCTCACACGAATGCCGAGATCGGACAAAGTCACACGCCGCGTGCTCTCACGCGCTTCCTGGCCGACGTCACGCAGGGTCAGATAGAGCTTGCCCACGGACGTCGCCAAAGCGACTTTCTGCGACTGCAGGGTGCCGACCTCGATGGTCACCGCCTTGGCGTAGCCAGTGGTCTTTCCGGACTTCTTGTTGCCTTCGTCGACCTTCTGGTCGATCGCGAGCACCTTGACGTTCTGCAGAAGAACCTCGGTGTAGTTCTTGCGGCGCGATGACCCCTCCGTACGGGTCCAAAGAACATCGACCCGGTCACCCGGCTTGATCAGTCCGGCAACGCCCAGAACATCGTCGACGCGTATCGTCACCGCCTTGTGGCCGTCCTCCAGCATCGCCGACAGCGAAGCCGGCTCGCCCGGCTTGGTCACCTTGGTGGAGAGAATGGGTTCGTTCCGGGCCATCGGCGTCAGCACCGCGCGCGAGCCCTTGGCCAGGAGGTCCTTGGTCGTCATGAACGCACCTTGGGGGATTTCGTCCGCAGGCCACGGGATCGGCTTGAGCATCGCCGGCGTCAGTGCAACGCCGTATTCGAGCTCTTTCGCCGCAACGATCACGGTCTGGGCCGGCACGGTTTCAGGCTGCTTGGCCATGTCCTGAAAGCGGGCGAACTGCGACTGGAACCAGGCGTTGGACATGTATGCCGCCGCGCCCGCGCAGAGAACCGCCATACCGAGCGCGATCGCCAGCTTGAAGCGCATGGCGCCCGCTCTGCTCATGTTGCCGGTCAGATTGGGTCCTGACAGACGCGGACCCGTGTCCACACTCTGCAGGGTGACGTTCTCTCTAAGCTTTTCCATCTTGGCTCAGCCCCTTACTGGATTCCCTTGGTGTGTTGCCCCAAGAAATTCACGTATTGATGGAGTTAATCTCACGCAACACTAGCAAAGCGATTTAAAAATTCCGCTTAGATTGCAACTTCAATTCAGTATTGATTTATCTAAAATTTTATCGAATTCGGGCCGCCGGACCCCGATACCAGCACTGGCGCCGTTGAAATCGCTGGAATTCCGGCATTTCTTTGCATATCGACAAGGCGGAAACTGTGCCTGTGACCGGTCCGCGCGAGCGCCTGAAACCGCCGCTGCGGCAAATATTGACTGTTCTTTTACTATGATTTCTCGGGTTTAAGGGGGGCTGAGACCGTGTATTCGTACCCTAAAACACCGATCCAGAGGGGTGTCAGGCGGCATTTACAGCACCACATTAACCAGGCCGCACAGTATCCAGACCGTCGATAGCCCGGGCGGAAACGCAGCAGCTGACCAGCGTGCGCGGCTGTTCATAGGGCCACGGCGTGCCGCGGTGAAGCGTCGCGCGCTCGTCCCAGACGATGACATCGCCGGGCTGCCATGAATGGGCGTAGACCGCATCCGGTTGTGTCACCGCCGCGATCAGGTCTTCGATCAGTTCCGCGCCCTCGTCCTCGCCCATTCCGGGCACCGCAAAAGCATGCGATGCGACGTAAAGCGCGTCTTCGCCGGTCACCGGATTGCGCCACACGGCCTGCCATTCCTGGTCCCGCCACATGGTGAATTTGTCCTGTTCGGCGAGCTTGGGATCGATACGCGCGCGCGAATGGCTGTAGCGGTGCCGGAACGTAAGGGTTCTCAGCCGTTCCCGCATGGCCGGGCCGAGTGCCCGGAAACCGGCCCGGGTGGAGACATATTCGGTGGCACCGCCCTCGGCGGGCACCACACGGGCCTGCAGCACGTTGGCGAGTGCCGGGCACGGCAGGAAGGTGCTGTCCGTATGCCACAGCATGTTGGATTTCAGGTTCAGCAGATGCAGATCGTCCTCGCTCAAAACGCCGCCGTCACCATCCTCGTTGCTGACGTTGTAGGAGACCTTCGGAGCGCCATCCATGCGGATGTTGGAGCGATCCTCGATCGGCCCGAACAGGCGAGCGAAGGCAAGATGCTCCGCGTCGCTCAGATGCTGGCCGCGAAACAGAACGAGCGAGTGCTTCTCGAACACCTCACGGATCTGCGGATAAAGCACGGTTTCGGTTGCCTGGCGAAGGTCGACGCCATGGACGTCGACGCCGAATTGCGGGTGAAGGCGCGATATCCGCATCTCCATGGTCTCCAAT
>JBPCWF010000572.1:0-3334 GCA_051009775.1 Hyphomicrobiales bacterium
GTGCCCCCGATAGCCGACGCCATTGGCGAGGGACGTACACGGCGAAAGATGTGCCAAAAGCCGTCATTCGTTGGCATTGCAGCGAACGGTAACTAGGAGCCCATTTGAGACCTCCGATATAGACCCTAGTGCTGGCGCTTCCGGCCCAAAGGCGACATTTGCCGACAGGCCGTTTGTTGCACCGCATATTCACGATAGCTGCCGTTCATTCGGTGCTCGGAATTTTGTTGAGTTATTACTGCAAGGCGCACGAAGCGTGAGACGCCATAATCGGCGTCCGGTTTCAAGCTCATGTCCTTCGGCGCGTTCGAATAGCCCACACGCGTAAGTCAGCCAATACCTTCACGGCCGCACTGAGGACCAGCGCGCAGAGAACCGTTTTCGATATCGTCTCCATCGTCCCCTCGATCAGCATAGCGTGCACCACGCTCCCGACGACGGTCATCGCTGCAAGGGACGTGTGGCCCAGGCGCCACACAGGCGGTCGCAGGCGCAACCGACGGCGGAGCGCGGCCAGAAGAGCAGCGGCGAAAACCGCCCACATGGCGATCACGCCCCAGGCGGAGAACGGCGTCGGCGATGCGAAGACAAGCGCATCGATCACGTCCGGCGGGCTGGTGATCCAAAGGGCTGAGACGTGGATTGCCACCGCCACGACCAAAACGCCGCCGGCCCCGCGATGGACCTGCCGCGCACGCCGGGCAGACAGCCCGGGCAGGTACCCTCCCGCAAGTAAAGGCTGAACGAGCAGGAGTGCCATTGCGACAATTCCTGCAAAACCCGCCGCGATATAGATCGGATCGCGCCATGCAAGCAGCGGACTGGCCGCCGCAGCGGCGATCGGCATAGCAATGGCGGTCGCGAGAGCGACCCAGATCAGGGTGATGCGGGCCCGAGTCACCCCTTGAGCCCGCTTCGGTCAGGCGGGCTGAAGGACGAAGTGCGCCTCCAGGCTGGTATCTTTCGAACTCGGCATGACCGGACGCAGGAAGACGGTTTCAAAGTCGCCACTGTCATAAGCAAGGTGGCCATGCGGTTGGCCGAAGGCAGGGACGATCTGCGGCATCTCAAGGCGGAACATCCCGTTCGCGTCGGTGAGCGTGGCGCCATGGCTGTGCGGGTCACGCTCGTGGCCTTCAGTCGTGTGCGCCCAGATTTGGATGCGTTGGCCCGCAAGCGGGGCGCCGTCGCCCGCGCGGCGTACGGTGCCGGTCATCCAGAAACCGCCGCCGCCGATCCGTTCCACGATGTGCGCGCCGGGGCGATAGTTGTTGGACCCGCCACGCATCGAAAGCGTTGGCGCAAGGCCTTGGGCACGAGCGGGCACAAGCAGGCCGCAGAGCCCGGTCGCCGCGACGGCGGCACCAGTGGCGAGGAGGGTACGACGGGTGAGCAGGTCGGTGGTCATACGGATTTCTCCTGCAGGGCGCATGACTGCGCGCTCGACATTGCCGGACCGGACGCGGCCACGCATACCATATAGGGATATATAGGGCATTTAAGACCAATTCCGAACCGCAGGACAGCGCGCTCATGATCAATTGTCCTTGAGGCCTCGTCATGTTCGTTCAGTCTGCCGTGACGCGTGCGCGGGCAACAATTTTTCACCACAGAGACCGCCACGTAGAACTGACGCCGTATTGCATGCCTGGGCGATGGTCGCCGTCTCAATTTGGCGACACTTGACAGATTTTCCTTCGGCAAACGCGAAACCCCGGTCAAACCGGTTCAATATGAAGCGATAATGCTCTAAACGACGGACATGGATCCATTGACACAGGGTGCCCTCGGTGCGGCGCTGCCACAGGCGACCTGCCGAAATGTTCCTGCTGGTGTTGCCGGAGGGCTGGGGTTCCTGTCTGGAATGGCCGCGGACCTGGATATTCTGTTTCGGTCTTCCACCGACCCGTTGCTGTTTCTGGAGTATCACCGCCAGTTCACCCATTCACTGGTCTTTATTCCGATCGGCGGTTTGCTCTCGGCATTTGTGCTCCACTGGATACTGGGGCGGCACTGGAAGCTTGGGTTCCGTCAAACAACTTTGTTCTGCACACTGGGCTACGCGACACATGCCCTGCTGGACGCCGCGACCTCCTACGGCACAATGCTGCTCTGGCCGTTCAGTGACGAGCGGTTTGCGTGGAAGATCATTTCTGTTGTCGATCCTATGTTTTCCCTGCCGCTTGCCGGTCTCGTTGCGATGACGGCACTGAAACGCAATCCTGTGTTTGCGAGCTTCGCTTTGGTGTGGGCCGGGATCTATCTGGCGCTCGGGGTAATCCAGCACCAGGCCGCCCTTAAGATGGGGCGCGACATTGCGGAAAGTAGAGGGCACACACCCGTCCGCCTCGAGGTCAAACCGAGCTTCGCCAACATACTGGTATGGAAAACCCTCTATGAGGCGGAGGGCCGGTACTATGTCGATGCGGTCCGTGCGGGGATTGCGCCCAAGGTCTTTGCCGGCGCATCTGTGGCCAAGCTCGACATCACGCGGGACCTGCCCTGGCTGGAGCCTGGATCGCAGCAGGCAATGGACATTGAGCGCTTTCGCCGGTTCAGCGATGGCTATATCAGCCTGGATCCGGTAACGCCCAATTTGATCATCGATGTTCGCTATTCCCTCATTCCCAATGAGGTGGCCGCGCTGTGGTCGATCGAGGTTGACCGTAACGCTGCGCAAACGAACCACATTCGGTTCCATACTCATCGCGAGAACGCCTCCCGTAGAATGGGCAGTCTTTGGAACCTGATGTTCGGCGACGACGGTTGATCACCTCCCGAAACAAGCGAACAGTGTGCTTACGGGTGAGCTGTCACCGTCGATTTGACGGACCAGTCGAGGCGATTTGTGACCCAAGTCGGACCCTAGGCATTCTGGCTGATGAGCGGCCAACATCGGCCCAAACCGGCCATTCGTGCTGCTCAGCTGTTGTGCGATGCGACAGACCCGAAGCGGTCATTGGGGTGTTCACTTCATAGGCGGTGATGTCAACGCCTGCTTTGCGGTGTAAGCGGCTTTGCTGTGGTGTCTCCCGGCGCTCCCAATGCTTCAGAAGTTGTCAGAAAGTTCCTCCGCTAACCTTGCCTGGATTACTCAGGAACCGGCTGATAATCTACACCTTCACGTTCGTTGGAGTGCGTCATGAATCAACAACCTGCCATGGAGCAGCTTCCCGAGATAATCTATATCGACGGTGTCCTTCATACACTTTTCGCGATGCCGTTGTTGCCATGGCTACACAAGCAGGACACATCATCATTTTTCGACCAGCGAACGCCAAGCTGCGAGCGCGGTTATGTTGGCAAATGGCAGATCAAGGATGGCACTTTGTGG
>JBPCWF010000573.1:0-4212 GCA_051009775.1 Hyphomicrobiales bacterium
ACCCGCCCGGACTTCGCGGAGTTAGCTCCGAACTTTGTCCGTCCACATCGTTTCCGCCCGACCCCGGCAGCGATTTTCGAACAGTTTCAGCACAAATAATCAGTATTTTCCGCATGCATTGGTTCTCTTACTCACCAGGCACAGAAAGTATTACGAAAATAATTGTTGCCGAAACAAACCGGTTCTCGAAATCATTCTTGCATTTTCCGCGATGCGGACAATCTCAACACACCAAAAGCGATTGTAGTATCATGATACCACAAATATTCATGAAAATACGACGCCACTGTTTCGCCATGGAGTTTGCGGCAAATCGCCCCCAAATTTGATATTGCCGCTCGCAGCTTATCCTCTTAACATCAATCCAGTCGACCTCGTCGGGAGGAGAGGACGGCACAAAAAAGCTTCCGGGGGCTTGGAATCAAGCGCCGGTATGGCGTTTTGTGCATCGACATCTACTCTCACTCCGAAAAGGACGACTGCGTGTCTCTGTGCTCAGCCGGGCGTCTCAGAGTCGTGCAAACCCAAATCGATGCGGTGTCTGAGGTCACGACCCTCAAGACGGCGCGGCCTAGGATCCCGATGGGGTGCTTATCCCGTTGGGCCAATGAGTGAAAGAGGGAGGAACATCAATGAGAAAATTCCTCATTACGACCTGCGTGGCCTTGGCGGCTTCGGCATTCGCGGCACCGGTTTCCGCGAATGATGAGTTGCTGGTCATGGAAAAGAACGCGGCGGACTGGGTCTCGCCCACCGGCAACTATGCCAATCATCGTTTCAGCGACCTGTCGCAGATCAACGCAACCAATGTCGGCGATCTGAAAGTCGCGTGGACATTCTCGACCGGCGTGCTGCGCGGTCACGAAGGCAATCCGCTGGTGATCGGGGGCATCATGTACGTGCACACCCCGTTCCCCAACAAGGTCTATGCGCTTGATCTCAACGCCGACGGCGCAATCAAGTGGGCCTACGAACCCAAGCAGGATCCGGACACCATCCCGGTGATGTGCTGCGACACGGTCAACCGTGGTCCGGCCTATGCCGACGGCAAGATCATCCTGCATCAGGCCGATACGACGGTGGTCGCGCTCAACGCGCAGACCGGCGAAGTGGTCTGGAAGGCGGTCAACGGCGATCCGAAGATCGGTGAGACCGGCACCAGCTCGCCAATGGTGGTGAAGGACAAGGTCCTGATCGGCATCTCCGGCGGCGAATTCGGCGTGCGCGGCAGCCTCACGGCCTATGACCTCAAGACCGGCAAGCGCGTCTGGCGCGCCTATTCCATGGGCCCGGACAGCGACATTCTGGTCGACCCCGAGAAGACCACCCATCTCGGCACGCCGGTCGGCAAGGACTCCGGCACCAACACGTGGGAAGGCGATCAGTGGAAGATCGGCGGCGGCACGACCTGGGGCTGGTATTCCTACGATCCGGAACTCGACCTGGTCTATTACGGCACCGGCAACCCGAGCACCTGGAACCCGACTCAGCGTCCCGGTGACAACCGCTGGTCCATGACCATCTTCGCCCGCGACCCGGACGACGGCATGGCCAAGTGGGCCTATCAGATGACCCCGCACGACGAGTGGGACTACGACGGCATCAACGAGATGATTCTGGCGGATCTCGAAATCGGCGGCAAAACGCGCAAGACGCTGGTTCACTTCGACCGTAACGGCTTCGGCTATACGCTCGATCGCGAAACCGGCGAACTGCTGGTCGCCGAGAAGTTCGATCCCGCGGTCAACTGGGCGACCCATGTCGACATGAAGACCGGACGGCCGCAAGTGGTCGACCGCTATTCGACACGGCACCAGGGCGAAGACGTCAACACGACGAACATCTGCCCCGCCGCGCTCGGCACCAAGGATCAGCAGCCTGCGGCGTGGTCGCCGAAGACCAAGCTGTTCTACGTGCCGACCAACCACGTCTGCATGGACTATGAGCCGTTCAAGGTGTCCTACACGGCCGGTCAGCCCTATGTCGGCGCGACGCTGGCCATGTATCCGGCGCCGGGCGGCACGCATATGGGCAACTTCATTGCCTGGGATGCGGCCAAGGGCAAGATCGTGTGGTCGAACCCCGAGCGGTTCTCGGTCTGGTCGGGCGCGCTCGCGACGGCTGGTGACGTGGTCTTCTACGGAACGCTGGAAGGTCACCTGAAGGCGGTTGACGCCAGTTCCGGACAGGAACTCTACAAATTCAAGACCCCGTCCGGGATCATCGGCAACGTCATGACCTACATGCACAACGGCAAACAGCACATCGCCGTTCTGTCGGGCATCGGCGGCTGGGCCGGCATCGGTCTTGCGGCCGGTCTGACGGATCCGAGCGCGGGTCTCGGCGCTGTCGGCGGTTATGCCGCTCTGAAGAACTACACGTCGCTGGGCGGCCAGCTTACGGTCTTTACGCTGCCGTAACGCCACCCGGAACCGACTGAACAACCATACGGGCCCGGGCCTCCACTTCAACGGGGGCCCGGGCTCGGTCTTAGATGAGCTCAAATTATCCCGCAGCGCCGTCGCCGGCGCGCGACAGACGTCCAAGTGTCAGGTTGAGTGCTCGAAAATGAACAGACAAACATGCATTTCCGCGCTTGCCGCCGCTCTCGTGATCGCGCTGAGCGCGCCGATCTGCGCAGGCGAGGCGGTCAAATCGGAGGACGGCAAGTATTTCGACGCCGAAGACGTTCCGACCTACAAGGTCCAGGACGACGGCACGGTCGACTGGTACACCTATAGCGGGTTCCGCCGCTATCATTCCGAATGCCACGTCTGCCACGGGCCCGACGGGCTCGGCAGCACATTCGCCCCGCCGCTCGCCGACAGCATGAAGTCCATGTCCTATGACGACTTCACGGATGTGGTGGTCAATGGCCGCGAGGTGGTCGGCGCATCGCAGCAGAGCAAGATGCCGGGCTTCGGCACGAACCTAAATGTGCTGTGCTTCATGGACGACCTCTGGGTCTACCTGAAGGCCCGGGCCGACGGCGCCGTGCCGCGCGGCCGCCCGAGGAAGAAGGAAGCCAAATCCGAGGCGACAAGGGCCGACGAGCGTGACTGCATGGAAGGCTAGTATGCGCTGCGCCGCGTTCATGCTGGCGGTGGCGCTTGCCTGTGCCGCCGCGTCGCCGGTCCCGGTTCGTGCTCAGACAGCGGATCTGGTGGACCGGTCCGCCCTCAGGATCTGCGCCGATCCCGCCAATATGCCGTTCTCCGACAAGAGCCGGAAGGGCTTTGAAAACAAGCTTGCCGACCTGATCGGCGCCAAGCTCGAGGTTCCGGTCGTCTACACTTGGTTCCCCCAGGCCACGGGCTTCATCCGCAGGACGCTGGGCGCGCGCAAGTGCGACCTGGTGATCGGATATGCCCAGGGCCACGAACTGGTTCAGAACACCAACCACTACTACCGCTCGGCATATGTGCTGATCTATCGCTCCGGCTCGGAGCTCGAGGGCGTCACTAGCCTCGACGACGAACGCCTCAAGGACAAGCGCATCGGTGTCATTGCCGGCACGCCGCCCGCCACCGTCATGGCGCTCAACGGCCTGATCGGCAAGGCCAAGCCGTTCCATCTCGTGGTTGACCGGCGGCACAGTTCGCCGGGCGAGGAGATGGTCGCGGAGATCGCCTCGGGCAAGCTCGCCGCCGGCGTCCTGTGGGGTCCGATCGGCGGCTATTACGCCAGGAAGAATGGTGCGTCCCTCGCCGTTGTACCGCTGGTGCACGAAAGCCGGGGACCGCGCATGGTCTACCGCATCACCATGGGCGTGCGCCGGCAGGAAAAAGAGTGGAAGCGCCAGCTCAACCGGCTGCTCAGAAAGCACCGCGACGAGATCCATGAGATCCTGTCCGGGTACGGCATTCCCCTGCTCGACGAGCAGGACAAGCTCATTGTGCAGTAAGTGCTGATGGCGCGCGGTCCTCACATGACGACGATGCTTCTTGGCTGTGCGGCCGCCGTGCTGTGCGCCCTGAGCGTCACGGCCGAGGCCGCGCCTGACGAGCCCGAAGGCTACCGCATGGAGCGGTACCGGGCCGAAGTTCCGGCGACACTCAAGGGCGCGACCGTGGTCGGCCCGGCGCAGGCGACCGCGCTGTGGGACGGCAAGGGCGCCATCTTCGTCGACGTGCTGCCGCGCTCGCCGCGGCCGGCCGGTCTTGCCGAAGGCACGGTCTGGCGGCCGCCGACGCGGCTCAACATCCCGGGCAG
>JBPCWF010000574.1:0-2508 GCA_051009775.1 Hyphomicrobiales bacterium
TCGCTCGACGAACAGTTCGGGTGGGACGAACTGCCGGAGCAGGAAGAGCTCGCCGAAGAGGGCGCGGACGCGCAGCTGGAGGCGCTGGAGGACGAGATTTCGGTGCTGCTGGCGGAGGCCCATCGCGGCACCGGCGGCAAGCCTGCCGCGCCGGCATCGGCCGCCAAGCCGAGCGTCAATCTCTACAACCGCACCAAGCCGGCGGTTGCCAGGGTGCAGGGCAATTTCCGTCTGACCGAGGAGGGCGCCGGCAACGACGTGCGCCACATCATCCTCGATCTTGGCGACACCGTGTTCCCGGTGCTCGAAGGCCAGAGCATCGGCGTGGTCCCACCGGGCAGCGATGCCGACGGCAAGCCGCATCAGGTCCGGCTCTATTCGGTCGCAAGC
Source organism: Hyphomicrobiales bacterium (assembly GCA_051009775.1). GTDB lineage: Bacteria > Pseudomonadota > Alphaproteobacteria > Rhizobiales > JAJFHB01 > JBPCWF01. The sequence continues at coordinate 391 of JBPCWF010000574.1, forward strand.
GCGCGTGACGGCGAGCGCCCGAACACCAACAACCTGGCGCTCACGGTCAAGCGCGAACCGGACGGGATCTGCTCCAATTATCTGTGCGACCTTGAGAAAGGCGCGGACATTCAGATCACCGGTCCGTTCGGCGGCACGTTCCTGATGCCGGACGACCCGCAGGCCAACATCATCATGATCTGCACCGGCACGGGCTCGGCGCCGTTCCGCGCGTTCACCGAGCACCGCAGGCGTTCGATGCCGTCGGCGCCGGGCAAACTGGTGCTCTATTTCGGCGCACGGCGGCCGGAGGAACTGCCCTATTTCGGTCCGCTCAAGAAGGTGCCGCGCGAGCTGATGACCCAGCACCTGGTCTATTCCAGGCTGCCCGATGCGCCGAAGGAATATGTCCAGGACCGCATGCTGACCCAGGTCGAAGCGCTTGCCGGTCTCCTGGCCCAGGACAACACCCACATCTATGTCTGCGGCCTCCGCGGCATGGAGACAGGGGTCGACGAGAGCTTCGCCAGCATCTGCCGGCAGAGCGATCTCGACTGGGACGCGCTGAAGCCGCGCATGCGCGACGAAGGCCGCTACCACGTGGAGACGTATTAGGGGCGTCCTCGCCGCTCAGATCGTCATCCCGGGCCCAGACCCGAGATCCAATGGCGGTTCGGATGCGTGCAGGACAGCGTTCTCAGGTGCGGCCATTGGATTCCGGATAGCTCGGTTTGCCATCGAGATCAAAGATCTCGGGCAAACCGGCTTCCGGAATGACGATGCTGGAGAGCCCCGCCTCACTCCGCCAGAAACGTCGTGAACCCCTCCGCCGGCTCACGCTCGGTCTCGAGTTCGTTCACCTGAGCGCTCCAGTCGGGGCGGCCGAGCGACATGCCGCAGATCAGGATCTCGTCGTCGGATATCCCCAGCGCCTCGCGCACGGCGCCGCCATAGGTCTGCCAGGCCGCCTGCGGGCAGGTCTCCAGGCCGTGGCCGCGCGCCGCCAGCATGACATAACCGATGAAGATGCCCATATCGAGCCAGCTGCCCTGATTGAGCCGGGCATCCATGGTGAAGAACAGACCGACCGGCGCGCCGAAGAACTCGAAATTGTCGTGATGCTGTCGCTTGCGTCCGGCCATGTCGTCCTTGGCAATGCCGAGCAGATCATAGAGGTCGAAGCCGACCTTGCGCCGCCGGCTCTTGTAAGGCTCGAACCAGCGGTCCGGCGAGTAGGCATAGGACGGGCTGGTCTCGCCGGCATCCGACGCGCGGATGACCGCCCGCGTGACCCGCGCCTTGGCTGCGCCCTCGACCGCATAGACCTTCCAGGGCTGGGTGTTGGTGCCGCTGGGAGCCCGCGCCGCGGTGTCCAGGATGGCGCGGATCGTGTCATGGGACACCGGGCCGGGCAGGAACCGGCGCACGCTCTTGCGCCCGGCCATGGCGTCCAGAACCGAGATCGCATCCGTCTCCGCGGGGCTGATGTCGATGGTCATTCTTGTCCTCGTCGGGCAGTCGAAAAGCTTGGCCAAGACGGGCGCCGTGGCCGCGCTTTCCTACCCCCGATCGGCGGTGTTGTCGATCACAGGGCGGTAGATTTTCCGCGAACCGACATCGGGCCGGGCGTCGGCCCTTTATCGTGTTGCACCGGTGCCTCGGGCTTGGGGTTGAAGAACGGAAGGGCGAGCAGCCAGAGGAGCGAGGACGCTCTCCTGCCCCGCCATTCGCTCAAGCCCAGCTCCATTGCCGTCAGCTCGGCTCCGCTCTTGCGCCGATAGGTGCCGAACAGCCTGTCCCAGACCGACAGGGTGGCGCCGTAATTGCTGTCGGTCTCGGGCTGCCGGCTCGAATGATGGACACGGTGCATGTCGGGCGTCACCAGACCCCATTGCCCGACCCGCTCGATCCCCCCGGGCAGGCGGAGATTGGCGTGCGAGAACACCGCCATCACCGCATCGAACAGCTCGTAGAGCATGATGACCCAGGGCGGCACGCCGGCGGCCGCAACCATCGCGACGACGATCGGCACGAAGATGATGAACTCAAGGGGGTGAAACCGGACCGTTGTCGTTACGTCGAGGCCGGTGTCGGTGTGATGGACCCGGTGGATGCGCCACAGCACCGGCACTTTGTGCA
>JBPCWF010000575.1:0-9667 GCA_051009775.1 Hyphomicrobiales bacterium
ACCCTGCGGGATGCGACGACGGCGCTCAACAGGTCGAAGATGCTGCGGGCGGCGTTCGGCGACGAGGTGATCGATCACTATGTCCATGCCGCCAGATGGGAGCAGTCCGAACTCGACCGCCGGGTGACCGACTGGGAAATCGCCCGCGGCTTCGAGCGGGCTTGAGCCCCTTTTGCGATGTGAGGAGCGATCCATGTCCGTGATCCAGTGCATCTCCCCGGTGGATGGGACCGTCTATGCCGAACGGCCGGCCGCCGGGGACGGCGCCGCCGACCGGGCCTTCGAGGCGGCCAGGCAGGCACAGACGAGCTGGTGCGAACTGCCCATCGCCGAGCGTGCCGAGTTCTGTTCGCGCGCCGTCGACGCCATGCTCGCCATGAAAGACGAAATCGTGCCGGAGCTTGCCTGGCAGATGGGCCGGCCGGTGCGGTTCGGCGCGGGCGAACTGGCCGGGTTCGAGGAGCGCGCCCGGCACGTGATCGCGATCGCCGGGACGAGCCTCGCCGATGTCGTGCCCGACGCAAAACCGGGCTTCACGCGGTACATCAGGCGCGATCCCCTGGGCGTGGTGTTCACGATTGCGCCGTGGAACTATCCCTATCTCACCGCGGTCAACTCCGTGATCCCCGCCCTGATGGCAGGCAACGCGGTGGTGCTCAAACACGCATCGCACACATTGCTCGTGGCGGAACGGTTCCAGCAGGCCTTCGGGGAAGCGGGCCTGCCGGAGGGCGTGTTCCAGCATCTGGTGCTGAGCCACGGCCAGACCGAGCGGATCATCTCCTCGGGGCTGGCCGACATGGTGTGTTTCACAGGTTCGGTCGGCGGCGGCAAGGCGATGGAACGGGCGGCGGCCGAACGCTTCATCCCGCTCGGGCTCGAGCTCGGCGGCAAGGACCCGGCCTATGTGCGCGCCGATTGCGATGTCGCCCACGCGGTCGAGAACGTGGCCGACGGCGCGTTCTTCAATTCCGGCCAGTCGTGCTGCGGTATCGAGAGGGTGTATGTGCACCGCGACGTCTATGACCAGTTCGTTGAAGGCTTCGTGGCGCTAACGCGGGGCTATGTGCTGGGCTCGCCGCTCGACGAGGCGACCACGCTCGGGCCGCTGGTCCGGCCGTCTGCCGCCGGTTTCGTGCGCGGCCAGATCGACGCCGCGGTCAGGGCAGGGGCCACGGCGCATCTTGCCCGCGAAGATTTCCCGGCCGATACCGGCGAGGGCGCCTATCTCGCGCCCCAGGTCCTGACCGGGGTCAACCACCAGATGGCGGTGATGACCGAGGAGAGTTTCGGCCCGGTCGCCGGCATCATGAAGGTGTCCGGCGACGACGAGGCGGTCACGCTGATGAACGACAGCGCCTTCGGGCTGACCGCGTCGATCTGGACCCGGGACGAGGCTGCGGCGGTCGAGATCGGCGATCGGCTCGAGACCGGCACCGTGTTCATGAACCGGTGCGACTATCTCGACCCGGCGCTTGCCTGGACCGGCGTCAAGGACACCGGCCGCGGCTGCACCCTGTCCAAACTCGGCTACGAGGCGCTGACCCGGCCGAAATCCTATCACCTGAGAACCGAAATCTAGGAGAGATCTGGGCGTGGCGATCACTGCGAACTGGAACTACCCGACGGCCGTCAAATTCGGAGCCGGCCGTGTATCCGAACTGGCCGAGGCGTGCGGCGGCCTGGGTGTCAAACGCCCCCTGCTGGTGACCGACTCCGGGCTTGCCGGCCTGGCCATGGTGCAGACGGCGCTGGAGCAATGCCGCGAGGCGGGTCTCGGCATCGGCATGTTCTCCGACGTCAGGTCGAACCCGGTCGAACCCAATGTCATGGCCGGCGTGGAGGCCTACAAGGCGGGCGGCCACGACGGGGTCATCGCGCTGGGCGGCGGCAGCGGTCTCGATGTCGGCAAGGCGGTCGCGCTGATGGTCGGACAGACGCGGCCGATCTGGGATTTCGAGGATGTCGGCGACTGGTGGACCCGCGCCGATGCCGACGCCATCCCGCCGATCATGGGCGTGCCGACGACCGCGGGCACCGGCTCCGAAGTCGGCCGCGCCTCGGTCATCACCAACGAGGAGACGCACGTCAAGAAGATCATCTTCCACCCCAGGCTGATGCCGGCGATCGTCATCCTGGACCCGGAGTTGACCGTCGGCCTGCCGGCCGGCCTGACCGCCGCAACCGGCATGGACGCGCTGGCGCACAACCTCGAAGCCTACTGCGCGCCCGGCTATCACCCGATGGCAGTGGGCATCGCGCTCGAGGGCATGCGCCTGGTCCGGAAATGGCTGCCGGAGGCGGTGTCGAACGGGTCGAATATCGAAGCCCGCGGCCATATGCTCGTGGCCTCGGCCATGGGGGCGACGGCGTTCCAGCGCGGCCTCGGCGCCATTCATGCGCTGTCCCATCCGTTCGGCGGGCTCTACGATGCCCATCACGGCACGCTCAATGCGGTGATCATGCCCTATGTGCTCAAGGCTAACCGGGAAGCGGTCGAGCAGCAGATCGACGCCGCCGCAAGCTATCTCGGCATTTCAGGCGGGTTCGACGGGTTCATGCAATGGGTGCTCGACCTGAGAGCCGAGGTCGGCATGCCGCATATGCTGAAGGACATCGGGCTCGATGCCGACCGCATCGACGAGGTCGCGCAGATGGCAGTCGAAGACCCCTCTGCCGGCGGCAACCCGATCCAGTTCACGCCGGCGCAATATGCCGACATTGCCCGCAACGCGGTCGAAGGCGTCCTGTAGCGGCCGCGCAACGGCCGTCAGGATGCTTCGGCGGCGGCTGCTTCCTGCTCCGGCTCGGCGGCGGTTGCTTCCGGCTGCGCGTCGCCGGCGGCCTTGTCCGGTTCCGAACCGCGCCGGTCGTCGCCGTCGAATACTTCGTCTTCGCGCCTGCGGCGGTCCGGTCCGAAAAACGATTTGCTGCGGACATAGTTGCGCGGGCGTTCGATGACTTCGACGATGCGGGCGTAAAGATCGGCGGCACAAACGGGCTTGCGCAGAAACTCCGTGATCCCCGCGTCGCGGGCCGCCTCGACGCGGGCGCGCTCCGTGTGTGCCGTGAGCATGATGATCGGCACGTAGCGGTTCGGGCTGTCCTTGGCCGTGCGCACCAACTGGGTGAACTCGACACCGTCAATGTTGTGCATGGCCAGATCGACGATGACGATGTCGGTCTTGGAGGTCCGCAGTTCCTCGAACGCGTCCGCGGCGTCGCTGCAATCGCGCAGTTCGTGAACGCCCAGGCTCTTCAGAAGCGTCTTGATCACCGAACGCATATTGGCGTTCTCGTCGACCACAAGAACCTGAAGATGTGACAAATCGTACTTTTTGCCCATGCCGTGCCTCAACTCGCATCGACCTCCGTTTCGCGCGTATGTCCCCTCGCGTCTCGGAAACCCAAAAACCCCTGCGGGAAGACTAAGCCGTCCACAGATAAGAATGGCTTAACCGCCAGGGTTAACGGCTGGTAAAAGGCAAGCGTCAGCCGGGCCTGTTCGCGGTCCGCAGGGCATGGGCAGCGAAAATCCCGACGCACAGCAGAACGACGGCGCCGCCGACGAGCGTCCACCGGCTCGGCACCTCACCGATCACAAGCCAGGCCCAGATCGGGCCGAGCACGGTCTCGCTGAGCGACAGGAGCGTGACCTCGGCTGCCGGGATGTGCCGTGAGGCATAGGTGATGAAGGTGAAGCCGAGGCCGACCTGCGCCGAGCCGAGCAGCAGCGCGAGCGTCAGGTCATGGACAGTGATCGTGAGGGTGGTCGCCATGAAGGCGCAGATCGCCGCCGCCACCAGGCCGGCGAGAGAGGTCGCGGCCAGCATGTCGAAGGCGCGCGCCATGCGCAGGAGGATGACGAAGCCGGCGAAGGTGAATGTAGTGGCAAGCGCGATCAGGTTGCCGAGCGCGCGGCCTGACGCGAGGCCCTCGGCGACCATCAGGCCGACGCCCGCCAGGGCGCACAGGAGGATGATCCAGGACCGGCCGGACAGGCGTTCGCCGAGAATGATCCAGGCCAGAAACGCGGTCACCAGCGGGCTCGAGCCGACCACGAAGGTGACGTTCGCCACGGTCGTGTTGAGCATGGCGAAGAGATAGCAGATCAGCCCGAGGCCTAGGCACAGCGCGATCGCGATGCCGGACCAGCCGATGTTGCGGTAGCGCTCGATCACCCGGCCCCGTGCCCGCCAGCACACGATCGCGAGCAGCGTCGCGGTGAACGCCAGGCCGCGGTAGAACATCACCGTCCAGCCGTCGGCCTGTTCGATCAGCTTGATCAGCGGGCCGCCGGTCGACAATGCGATGCCGCCGCCGAGCGCGAGCATGACGCCCAGAGCGTGCCGGCTTTGAAACGCGCTGTGCTTGCTCACGGCCATCCCCCGTTGCGCTCAGCGCAAGCCGGTCATCGCGATGGTTTCGGCAATCGCCGCTGCCCCCTGCAGCGGCGCCATGATGTGGACGCCGGCGACGCCGTCGATCTCCTTGAGCCCGTGGATCGCCTCGACGCAGATGGCGCGGCCCTCGGCCTTCTCGTCCGATGCCTTTTCCAGCCGCTCGATGGCGGCGTCGGGCACGGTGACGCCGAACAGCTTCTCGTTCATCCAGCGCGCCGATTTGGCGCTCGCCAGGGGCCCGATGCCGACGATGAACTTCAGGCGCTGGGTGATGCCGTGGTCGGCGAGCATGGCGAAATAGCGCCTGGCGGTCTCCAGGTCGTAGCAGAACTGGGTCTGGGAAAACTGCGCGCCGGCCTCGATCTTGCCGGCCAGCCCCTTGGGCTCGAAATCCTCCGGCGGATCGAACGGCGAGTCGGCGCAGCCGATGTGAAACTCGGGCCTGGCCTTGAGCTCGCGGCCCGATGCCAGCTTGCCCTCGTCGCGCATGCCGGACGCCAGCGCCATGACCCCGCGCGAGTCCAGGTCGAACACCGGCTTTGCTTCCGGCTCGTCGCCCGCCGTCGGATCGTCGCCGTGCAGGATCAGGAGGTTGCGCGCGCCGAGCGCGGCGGCGCCCAGCAGGTCCGAGGCAATGGCGATGCGGTTGCGGTCGCGGCAGGTGATCTGCAGCACCGGCTCGACGCCGGCGCGGACCATCAGGGCGGTGGCGGCGAAGCTGGACATCGCCACGCGCGCGGCCGCGGCATCGGTCACGTTGACCGCGTCGACCAGGCCGTCAAGCGGCTTGACGCGCTCGAGCAGATCGTCGGCGCTGGCCGAGACCGGCGGCGTCACTTCCGCGGTGATGACGAAGTCTCCGGCGTCGAGTTTCGATTGCAGGCTGGCCATTGGTCCTCCCCCCTGTCCGGCGAACCGCGCGAGCCTATAGATTGCGGCAGGGCTGTAAAGGACAAATACCACGCCCGCGGGCGCGGCGGCCTCACTGCTTCTGCAACAGGCAGTTTGCGGTGTAGGCGCTGTCGAGATACTGGCCCGCCGCCGTGCCGGCGTAATCGCTGCCGATGGCGTCGCGCAGGCTTTCCGGCTCAAGCGTGATGCATAAGTCGTCATAGGCCCGGGCGAGCGTGCCGGCCTTCATCGGGCCGACATAATAGGCCGAGTAGACGGCGATGCCGACAACCGCGGCGATCACCACCTGGCGGACCGACAGAACGCTTTGGGTCTTGATGCCGCGGTAGCGTTCCAGCCACCAGCTGACCAGCGGACTGACGAGGCAATAGCAGCCCGCCCCGACAAGGGCGCTGAGCGCGGCCTGGGTGAGATAGGTGCTCATGAGGTCAGGGTCCGTTCCATGGCGGGACTATAGATCGCCGCGGCCGGCTTGTCTGTGGCGGTGCGCCATGGGCCTGGTAAACGAATACAATTGATACCCGAATATTTGGATTGCCGTAGGCCGCCATGTACAGTTAGGGTTGCGGCCGCGCAAGGGTGCGGCGCCGGCTTAACCGGTCATTCACATCGCGCGGCAAGAATAAGGCACCTGCGAGTCTTGCACGGCGTGGGGATTGGCGGAATTTCCAGCAGCGAGGGGGGCATGCGCTCAGAGCTGACAGAAGCGGAAATCTATGCGGCGTCGCATGCCGAATGCGACCTGGCCGCGGGCTATCCACGGATCATGCTGCCGCAGTGGCTCAACGAGCTGGCGGCGGACGGCACGCTTGGCGAGGCGGCGCTGCGAGACTATCTCGCAGGCGCCGGCGCGGGCGAGGCGCTCGACCGCCGGCTGCTCGACGCGGTGCTCTACCGGCTCGGCGCCGACCGCGCCCATGGCGCTCACGGCTTCATCACCCACAGCGGCAGCGTCGCGCTCAACCGGGCGCTCGCCTCGATCGAGGCCGGCCATGTGGTCGTGACCAGCCCGACCATCGACATCGTGCCAGCGTTCCTCAATGAATTCCGCCACCTCACCGTGACCGCGGTCGATCACGATCCCGCGTCGGGCGCATACGACGTCGACCGGATCCTTGCCGCCGTGACGCCGGAGACCCGGGGCATCGTGCTGGGCTCGCCGGACAACCCGATGGGCGTCACGCTGACCGGCGGCCAGATCCGCGAGATCACGGGCTTCGCCGCCGAGCAGGAAATCCTGGTCGTGTTCGACCAGTGCTTCGCCACCGTTCACGTGCCCGGGTCGGAGGTCCCCTTCGCGCCCAACTGGGCCGCGCCCGGAAGCCAGTGGATCGCGCTCTGGGACACCGGCAAGACAGTCGGGCTCGGCCATGACAAGCTCGCCTTCCTGTTCTGCTCCGCCTCCGCGGCGCCGAAGCTCTCCGACCGGCTCCACGTCATGCAGTATGACGTGCCGCTCCGGTCCAAGCTCGTGTTCACGGCGATGCTGGAGGATCCGCGCTTTGGCGATTATCTCGCCTGGTTCCGCGGTCTTCTGCTCGAGAACCGGGTCAACCTGCAGGCCGCGCTCGACGGCGCGCCGGTGCGGATCATCGCGCCCGGGGCGACGTCCTTCATGCTCATCGAGGTGGACGCCGCGCGCGCCGGCCTCGGCACCGGCGAGGAGGCCTACGAGGCGCTGTTCCGCGAGGCCCGCGTCGGCGTCATCCCCTGCAGCATCTTCTCCGCCCATGGCGGCGGCACCTTCTCCGACCCGATGAGGCCGTGCTTCCGGGTCACGCTGGCGCGCGAGCCCGCGCTCATCGCGGAAGCCGGGCGGCGGCTGCGCAAGGTGCTGATGGGCGAAAAACGCCCCGAGCCGGAAGACGAACTGATCGAAGCGCACATCGAGTAGGAACGCGGCGTCAGTGGCTCGCCTTGGCCTGCTGGCCGAAGAACGAGGCCTCCTTGGGATATTCCGGCGTCGCCATCTCGTAGGGCACAGAGCGGATCCGGTTGGTCCGTTCGCCCCGGACAATCTCGCCCTCATAGGCCGAGGGGATATGATTGGTGATCAGGGGCTGGGCGTCCTCGGCGCAATAGGTGACGATATAGAGCGTGCGTGGGCCGTGGGACAGATTGGCGGTCGAGCCGTGTATGAGGCGCGTATGCATCAGGCAGGCGGCGCCGGCGGGTCCGGTGCAGTGGGCGGCCCTGGGGCGCATTTCCGCTTCGATCTTGTCTGTCACCGCGCCGGTGAAGACGCCGCCATGCCAGTGCTCGTAGAGCGGGCCCGTATGTGTGCCGGGTACCACTTCCAGCGGCCCGTTCTCCATGGTCACGTCGTCCAGGAAGAACAGGACCGTCATCAAATCGTCATTGCTGTGCGGCTCGAACAGGAAGTCCTGATGGTACTTCACTTCCGTCGTCGCGCCCGGCAGCTTGGAATTGACCTTGGCGTTGTTGAACTGGATGTTCGGCCCGAAGATCTGCGCCACCGCGTCGAGCGCCCGGTTGTCGCGCATGACGGCGAGATAGGTATCGGAGATCTCGACCGGCGAGGAGACGCGACGGAGTGCCGGGGCCTCGGCTGAGTGTCCGGGCTCGACATCGAAGCGCGGCCGGCCGTCCATGGTCTTGCCGAACCCGTCACCGTGTTCGCGGCTTTCTCCGACCCAGTCCTCGAAGTCGGCATTGAGCGCGGCGACCTGCGTGGGCGTAAGCGCATCCGGCAGGACGAGGTACCCGTCCCGGCGGAAGGCGGCGATCTGGTCTGGTGTCAGCGGTCCGGCCATGGTGTGTGATCCAAGTGGTCAACGGCCGCAGATCGTCGCGCACTGCGGGCCATGTTTCAACATCTGAAATGGGGAGAACGGGCGGCTATGGGCTGGTGACCCCGGCAGGATTCGAACCTGCGACCTACAGATTAGGAATCTGCCGCTCTATCCGACTGAGCTACGGGGCCGCCCTTTGCGCCTTATACCGCGTCGCCGAAGCTGAGTAAAACCTGAAGCGGCTTCCGTCCGGCCCCCCGAGCGCCTACATAATGGCTTTGCGGTTCATCTCACGCCACCCGCGCGAAGGACAAGCCATGGTGCTTGAGTACCCCCCGACCAAACGGGTCGATCATGTCGACGACTATCACGGCACGCCCGTCGCCGATCCCTATCGCTGGCTCGAGCAGGCGGCCGACGTGGCCGAGGTGCGCGACTGGATCGAGGCGCAGAACGCGGTCACCTCAGGCCATCTGGAAACGATCCCGGCGCGCGCGGCGTTGCGCGCGCGGCTGACCGAGCTCTGGGACTATCCGAAGCTCGGCACGCCGTTCAAGCGCGGCGGGCGCTATTTCCAGTACCGTAATTCGGGGCTCCAGAACCAGTTCGTGCTCCATGTCATGGACGATCCCCGAGACGAGGGTCGGGTGCTGCTCGACCCCAACAGCTTCTCCGACGACGGCACGGTGGCGCTCGGCGCTGCGTCCGTGTCGAAGAGCGGCCGGTATCTCGCTTATTCGACCTGCGCCAGCGGGTCGGACTGGCAGACCTGGCGGGTGCGTGACGTGGCGAGCGGCGAAGACCTGGACGATCTGGTCGAATGGTCGAAATTCTCCTCCGCCACCTGGCGGCCCGACGACAGCGGGTTCTTCTACAGCGCGTTCCCCAAACCGCAGGAGGGCGCGGCCCATACGGCGAAGAACGAGAATTGCGAGGTGCGGTTTCACGCGCTCGGCACGGCCGGGGCGCAGGACCCGGTGATCCATGCCCGGCCGGATGAGCCGGAATGGATGTTCGGCGTCCATGTCACCGAAGACGGGCACGCTCTCGTGCTCTATATCCGCTCGGGCTCGGCGTCGGACAACCTGGTCTACTGGCGCCCGCTCGACGGGGAAGGCGACTTTTCCCCGCTGATCGGTGAGTGGTGCGCCAAATCGCATGTGGTCGGCAACGACGGCGCCACCTTCTACCTGTTCACGGACCTCGATGCCGGCCGCGGCCGGCTGGTGGCGGTCGACGCGGCGGCGCCGGAGCCGTCCTCCTGGCGCGACGTGGTGCCCGAGCGCGACGACATCCTGGAGGGCGCGGTTCTGGTCGGCGATCAGGCATTCTGCCTCTACTTGCGCGATGCTGCACACCGGATCGAACGGTTCGACCTGAAGGGCAGGCATCTGGGCGAGATTGCGCTGCCCGTCCTCGGCTCGGTCACGGCGCTCAATGCCAGGCGCGACGACGGCGAGCTGTTCTACGGGCTGACCTCCTTCCTCTACCCGGGCTCGAACTTCCGCCTGGACGCCGGGAGCGGTGAGGTGGAGGCACTGCCCGGCCCGGACGTCGATATCCCGGCCGACCTCTACGTGACACGGCAGGTATTCGCGA
>JBPCWF010000576.1:0-6091 GCA_051009775.1 Hyphomicrobiales bacterium
CTGGGCGTGCCTCTGAGCGGCGTGGGCTATGTGTTCCAGGTGCGCGGCAAGCCCGATACGCTGTCGTATTTCAAGGGCAAGAAAATCCGCTCGATCCCACTCTACGATCCGATCCTTCAGGCGCTCGGCGCAACTCCGGTCACAACGTCACCGGCCGAGGCCTACACGGCCATGGAACGTGGTGTCGTCGACGGGCTGGGCTGGCCCGACATCGGTCTTCTGGACTTTAAATTCTATGAGCAGGCCAAATTCGTTCTGATGCCCACATTCTACCAGCTGCGCACGGCGACCCTGATAAATCCGAACTCGTTCAAAGGCTTGCCCGAGGCGGTGCAGAACGTTCTGATCGAAGCCTCCCGTTCCGCCGATGCCATCGGTGCAAAATGGGCAAAGGAAAAGCGCGATGCCGAACATGCGGAGATGGAGAAAGCCGGCGTCGAGTTCGTGTCCCTGTCCGATGCCGAAGCGAAGCAATTCGTAGCTCTGACCGAAGAAAAGCTCTGGTCGAAGATCACAGAGCTTGCGCCCGAGGACAGCGCACGGCTCAAGCCGCTGTTCGGCGCTGCCGGCTGACCAGCCCAGCTCCGGCCGGATGAAGACATCGAGCCCGCAATGGCTGGCCAATCCGCCGGCCGCTCTGGCTTAGTGGAAGGCAACTTGGATCGATCAGCTTGATTTTCACGAATTTGTATCGGGCCTTTGAACGCGCTGCCGCCGCTCTCGCAGGCCTTGCCGCGTTCCTGATCCTCGCGATGAGCGTGTGGATCACATATGACGTGTTGACCCGATACTTCTTCGACATGTCTTCGCCCTGGGCGTTCGACCTTTCGGAATACGCCCTTGTATGGGTCACGTTTCTGGGGGCGCCCTGGGTGTTGATGCAGGACCGGCACGTCCGCATCGAGATTCTCGTGGACGTTTTACCGCCACCGGCTCAACGTGTTTTGGGCGTCCTGGTCTGCGTCACGGCCATTGCAGCATGTGCCGTTTTGACGTGGCGCACGGGCATCGCCGCGATCGAGTATTACGAGCGGAACGTCATGATGCCCAGGATCTGGCGCATCCCGCGCTATCTGCCCTACTGCATCATCCCGCTCAGCAGCGCGTTGCTAACGCTCGGTTTCGCTCTTCGCCTCGGCCTCTACCTCAAAGATGCCGATCCCGAGGCGACGTTACGCGCGAAAGCATCGGCCGGACAGGAAACCGGGCTCCCGGACGTGGAAGGTTAGAGACCGGTGGAGTATGAATGGGCCTATAACCTGGCGTTCTTTTTCGGACTCCTGATCCTGATGATGGTCAGCGGAATGCCGGTGGCATTCGGCTTTCTCACGCTCAACATCGTCGGCCTGTATTTCTTTCTCGGCGGCGCCGGTTCCTTGTCGCTGCTGGCCACGAGTTCGTTCTCCTCGATCGGCCAGTTTGCTCTGATCCCCATTCCCCTGTTCATTCTGATGGGCGAACTGCTGATGCGCACCGGTCTGGCCGCGAAGACGGTCGAGGCCGTCGACCTCTGGGTCGGCCGCGTCCCGGGCAGGCTGTCGCTCTCGGCGGTTGGCGGAGGCACGTTGTTCGGTGCGCTGAGCGGCGCAAGCATGGCGTCGGTGGCAATGCTCGGTTCCACGCTTGTTCCCGAGATGGCGAAGCGCGGATACAGGCCCGCAATGTCGGTCAGCGCGATTCTCGCCGGCGGCGGACTGGCCGTCCTGATCCCGCCCAGCGCCCTGGGCGTCCTGCTCGGCGCCGTGGCGAAAGTTTCCATCGCCGACCTGCTGCTGGCCGGAATATTGCCGGGTCTGCTTCTGGCGGCAATGTATTTCGCATATTTCGGTTTGCGCGCGGCATTGCAGCCCGACCTGGCGCCGCCCTACGACGCGCCGTCGACATCGATCGGCCGGAAGCTGCTCTCACTGCTGACGGTGGCGCCGCTGTTCAGTCTTATCGTGGTCGTGACAGGCTTCATCTTTTTGGGCATTGCGACACCCTCGGAGTCCGCCGCCATGGGGGTCGTCGCGACTTTTGTGCTGGCGGCCTGCTACGGATGTCTGACCTGGGACGCGGTCCGGCAATCGTTGAAGGCGGCCATGACGACGACCGCCATGATGTTGCTCGTGATCGTCGGATCGACCGGGTTCAGTCAGCTCCTCGCGGCGACCGGCGCGACGTCGGCTCTGGTGTCCGCGGTCGGCGATCTGGAACTTGCGGCGATCCTCATGGTCTTGATCATGCAAGCCATCGTACTTGTGCTGGGGTGCTTCATCGACACGATTTCGATCATGCTGGTGTCGATCCCGGTTTTCATGCCCGTGGTGCTGGCACTCGGACTGGACCCGATCTGGTTCTCCGTTCTTATTCTTGTTCAGCTTGAGCTCGCGGGAATTACACCGCCCTTCGGCGTGCTGCTCTTCGTCATGAAGGGCGTACAGCAGCATCTGAAAATCTCAGAGATCTATAAGGCCGCCCTGCCGATCGTTGTGATCCAGATCGCACTGGTTGCGATCCTGATGCTGTTCCCGGAAATTGTGACCACTCTGCCCAACTTGGCGAAACACTAGGCGGCAAGCGCCGGACCGAGATGACATCGAAAGACGACAAACCCAAGGCGAAGAGGGATCCGGCAGCCACCAAGGAGCGGATATTGCGGGCGGGGATGGCCGAGTTTGGAGCAAAGGGATATGGCGGCGCGCGTACGGCGGCCATCGCAAAACGCGCCAAATGCAACATCCGCATGCTTTATCATTATTTCGGCGGCAAGCAGGACCTCTATCTCGCGTGCCTGGAACGGGTCTATTCACGCATTCGGGCGGAAGAGCAGAGGCTCAACCTCAGGCAGCTTGAACCAATTGATGCGGTCCGGCGTCTCGTCGAATTCACCTTCGATCACATGCGCAACGATCCAGACTTTGTCCGCATCGCGGGAGTCGAGAACACGCAGCGCGGCACGTTCATCAGGAGGCTTCCGCAGGTGGCGAACGCCGCCATCGATCTGATCGGGACCATCGAGGAAATTCTGGAACGCGGCGCCCGCGCAAAGCTCCTGCGCGGAGGGATAGATGCTTTCCAACTCTATATATCAATATTGTCGTTGAGCTATCTGCATCTTTCCAACCGCCACACGCTGTCGATCACCTATGGTCGGGACGTGGCCGACGCGGCCTGGCTGGACGCACGGCGCGGACATGTCTGCGATCTGGTTCTTGCCTATGTAAAGGAAAGTGACTGATCTGCGCTCCAGGCCGCGCTAATCCAGGTAGAACTCCAGCCGGTCCATGTCCTCGCCGCCGGAGGGGCCGAAATCGATGCCGGTCATGCGCTGCTCCGAGGTGGCGACATCGATCCTGGAGCGCGGGACGCCCTGGCGGGCGAGATAGACCGCGGCACGGTCCGCGTGGCCGTGCAGACGGCGCACCCGTTCGCGGCTTTCGCGCGTGCCGCCCGCGCGGCCGCGCGCAACGCCCAGAATGTGCAGCTTGCGGCCGCTGTCGCGCTGATGCCCGGCGAGGCTCTGGAGCGCCTCGCGCTCACGGGCGTTGAACTCAGAGCGCCCCCGGACCATGTGAATTCGAAGCGGGCTTTGCCGGGTCGGCCCGGCAGCCGATGCGGACGCGATCACCGTTGCCGGAGTGTCGGTGCCGTTTCTGACCGCGGTGAGCTTCTTCTCCATTTCACGCAGGTGCCGGACCACGGCATCCTGCTTGCCCTTGGCCTTATCCGGTTTTTCTGCCGGCGGCCGCAGAGAGCCCGTGGTCAGCCTTGGCTTTTCGGTTTCAGCGGGCGCGGTGTGGTTGACCGGCGTGACGGGCGCGGCATTCCTGGTCCGGCTTGCGGCGGGCTTGACCCCGTCCGGTTCCGGCAGGGCCATGGTCGAGGGCAGCAGGCGGCCATTCTCGTCCTCGGAGAACATCCGGCGTTCGCCATCTTTGGTTGACGGCCGCTTCTGTTTGGCCGTGACGGCGCGCGCCTTGCGCAGTTCGACGACCGGGCTCGGCGCCCTGGCCGGCTCAGCCGCGGCACCGAACCAGCCTACGAAAGCCATTCTGTCGCCGTCCGGCTCGAGCGCCGCGTTGGTGATCTGTGCATCGCCGTGCCCGTCCCGCGGCGCATGGATCTGCATCGGACCCTCGGCGCGAGTCTGTTCCGGCCGTTGCGCCACCGCCTTTGTGACCACCGGCGTTTCTGCGGCGGATCGCGGCGCGGCCGATGCCGTCTCACCGGTCGCGTGCGTCAACGGACCGTTGCCCGCGCAGGCGCCGAGCGCGGCAAGCATGACGAGCCCGGCGCACAGGTTTGCAGACATCTGAATCAGGGAGTTTGACCGCACCCCGCCGCAGGGGCACGCATTCGCAAGACTTTCACGCATCACATTCACCACGCCGGAGACGATCACCCACCAGATCACATCGCATCGGCACGCTCGGCGTCTCCGCCTAAAGTCCGAATCGACGTGACCGCCAATCCGCTCTATGACAACGCAAACCTCTTAACCACGGCTTAACCACGATTCTCCTGGATTTGCGCCCCCCGCCGAGATGGCGTTAAATGTTCACACGGGCGCGTTAGAAGGCCCTGTCCAAGGTGAAGGAACGGTGACAATGAACAAAACGGGGCTACCTGAAGGCAACGGCTACAACATCTCAGATCCGGCGGAGTTCGCCCGCAACATGACCAGGGTCGCGGAGCAGACCGCCAAGATTTTCTCGGCCTTCGCCAATCCCGAAGATGCCGCACAGAACCACCGTTCCCACTCGGAGCAGATGGAGAAGCTCGCCAAGACGTTCGGCGACATCGCCCAGGGCTATATGAACAACCCGCAGCGGTTCTTCGACGCTCAGCTCCAGCTCTGGCAGCAGCATTCCGAATTGTGGCAGAACACCTGGCGGCGCATGCTCGGCGAAGAGGTCGAGCCGGTGATCGAGCCCGGACGGGGCGACCGGCGTTTCCGCGACAAGGACTGGGAAGAGAACCAGGTGTTCGACTTCCTCAAGCAGTCCTACCTGATCACCGCGAAATGGGCTCAGGACATTGTCGACGACGCCGACGATGTCGACGACCATACCCGGCAGAAGGCGAATTTCTACGTCGAGCAGATCGCCAACGCGATGTCGCCCTCGAACTTCGTCTTCACCAACCCGGCGGTGTTGCGCGCGACCATGGAGTCGAACGCGGAGAACCTGGTCAAGGGCATGGAGAACTTCGCCGGCGACTTCGACCCGGAAACCGGCGATCTCCGGATCAGCCAGACCGACGCCAGCGCGTTCGAGGTCGGCGTCAACATCGCGGTCACGCCCGGCAAGGTCGTATTCCAGAACGAGATGTTCCAGCTCCTGCAGTACGAACCGACCACCAAGAACGTCCACAAGACCCCACTCGTGATCATCCCGCCGTGGATCAACAAGTTCTACATTCTCGACCTCAACGAGGAGAAGTCCTTCATCAAATGGGCGGTCGCCCAGGGCTTCACCGTGTTCGTGATCTCCTGGGTCAATCCCGACGAGAAGCTCGCCGCCAGGACCTTTGCCGACTACATGAAGGAGGGCATCCTGACCGCGGTCGACGCGGCGACGCGCGCCACCGGCGAACCCAAGGTCAACGCGATCGGCTATTGCATCGGCGGAACGCTGTTGTCGGCGACGCTCGGCTACATGGCGGCGAAGGGCGACGATCGGATCAACGCGGCGACGTTCTTCACCACCCAGGTCGATTTCGAGAAGGCAGGCGATCTCCTGGTGTTTATCGACGAGGAGCAGTTGCAGTCGCTCGAGCGCCGGATGGCCGAGAAGGGCTACATGGAGGGCAAGAAGATGGCCTCCACGTTCAACTTCCTGCGCTCCAACGACCTGATCTGGTCCTATGTCGTCAACAACTACCTGCTCGGCAAGGACCCGTTCCCGTTCGATCTGCTCTACTGGAACTCCGACTCGACCCGCCTGCCGGCCGCGATGCACAGCTATTACCTGCGCGAGTGCTATCTCAACAACAACCTGTCCCAGGGGCGGATGGTGCTGGACGGCGTCAAGATCGATCTCTCCAAGGTCAAGATCCCGGTCTACAACCTGGCAACCCGCGAAGACCATATCGCACCTTTGCCATCGAC
>JBPCWF010000577.1:0-3485 GCA_051009775.1 Hyphomicrobiales bacterium
GTGGGGATGGGTCTTTTGGCTGTTCTGGGGGGGGGGAGATTCCCCGTCCCGCGGCCGCAAAAACGGCGGAACTCTGGTGATCAGAGTCACAGACGGACGCGCGGTAGAACTGCAACATGAAACCGCGCGCATCATGGACCGGGTCAACACCTATTACGGCTACGAAGCGATTACCGGCGTGAAACTGGTTCATGGCGCCCTGCCCGGGCCGCCCGAGGCGGCGAAACCCCGCCCCGAGCTCGATCCGGAGCGCGAGCGGGCGCTTAATGTCGAGCTGGAGGGCATCGAGGACGAGGCTCTGCGCAACGCGCTCTTGAAGCTGGGCCGCGGCGCATTGGCCGCCGATCAGGCAAAAGATCAGGACTGAACACGACCAAAAGAGACGACAACGAAACCTGTGGGCAGAGATGGTCACGAAAAACTTCTCTCTTGTCCAAATCAGCCAATATTTAGTAGGTAGGACGTCAATATGAGACTAAATCGCCGCAAGTTCGCCATCGGGACCGCCGCGCTCACAACGGGCGGGCTGGCCTTTGGAAAATCCGGATTCGTGCTTGAGGCACGCGCCGCCCTGGACAACGAAGAGCTCATGAAGCCCGGCCCGCTGGGCGACCAGTCGGTCGGACCGGAAGACGCGCCCGTGACCATCATCGAATATGCCTCGATGACCTGTCCGCACTGCGCCAACTTTCACATCAACACCTATCCGCAGATCAAGGAGAAGTTCATCGACACGGGCAAGGTGCGGCTGATCTTCCGCGAGTTCCCGTTCGACGATCTGGCGCTTGCGGCCTTCATGCTGGCGCGCTGTGCCGGCGACAAGAAGTACTTCCCGATGATCGACGTTCTGTTCGAGAAACAGGCGGTATGGACATCTCGCGACAACAACGCGGCGGACGAACTGTTCAAGATCGCGCGGTTCGCCGGCTTCACCGAAGAGAGTTTCAACGCCTGCCTGTCGAACAAGGAAATCGCGGCCGGTGTGCACGCGGTCAAGGACCGCGCCGCGCTCAAGTTCGGCGTGCGCTCGACGCCGACCTTCTTCATCAACGGCGAAGAGTTCAAGGGCAACCAGACGATCGAAAAGTTCGAAGAAGCGATCAACGGCCTGACCAACTAGTTCTTGCGGCGGAGGACGACTGAAAGCTTATGGAATTCAAGAGGCTGCGCCTTTCAGGGTTCAAGTCCTTCGTCGAACCGACCGAGCTTTTGATTGAGCCGGGGCTGACCGGTGTCGTCGGCCCCAACGGCTGCGGCAAATCCAATCTGCTCGAAGCGATCCGCTGGGTGATGGGCGAGAGCTCGTACAAGCGCATGCGCGCGTCCGGCATGGAGGACGTGATCTTCTCCGGCAGCGCGGACCGGCCGGAACGCAATATGGCCGAGGTCGTCGTGACGCTCGACAATTCGGGCCGCACCGCGCCTGCCGCGTTCAACGACGCCGACACGCTCGAGATCAGCCGCCGGATCGAGCGCGAGGCCGGCTCCGCCTACCGTATCAACGGCAAGGATGCGCGCGCCAAGGACGTCCAGCTCCTGTTCGCCGACGCCTCGACCGGCTCGCGTTCGCCCGCCCTGGTGCGCCAGGGCCAGATCGGCGAGATCGTCAACGCCAAGCCGCAGGCGCGCCGGCGCATCCTAGAAGAGGCCGCCGGCATCACCGGGCTCTATACCAGGCGCCACGAGGCGGAGCTGCGGCTCAACGCGGCGGAGACCAATCTGGTCCGGCTCGAGGATGTCATCGGCCAGCTCGAAATCCAGCTCAACAACCTGAAACGCCAGGCACGCCAGGCGACCCGCTACAAGAACGTCTCGGCCGACATCCGCAGGACCGAGGCGAGCCAGCTCTACATCCAGTGGCGTCAGGCCTCAGACGCGCTTCAGGAGGCGGAAGCGGGCCTGCGCGACAGCGAGCGCGCGCTTGGCGAACATACCCGCGAGGCCGCCGAGGCGACGCGGCTCCAGGCCGACACCGCCGACGCCCTGCCGCCCTTGAGAGAACAGGAGGCGGTGCGCGCCGCCGTTCTGCACCGGCTGACCGTCGAGCGCGACGGGCTGGAAGCGGAACAGCAGCGCACCAATGCGCGCAAGGAAGAGCTTGAGACCAGGCTGCGCCAGATCGCCCAGGACCTGCGGCGGGAACGCGGGATCACCGAAGAAAACGACGGCGTGCTGCAGCGGCTCGCGGACGAAGAGGCCACGCTCACGGCGGCCAACACATCGGATGCCGATGCCCGTGCGGAGGCCGAGCAACAGGTCGGCCGGTCCGCCCAGACCCTGCACGACGCGGAACGCGAAGCCGATGAGGCGGCGGCCTCGCTGAGCGCGCTCCAGACCCGCAAGGCCGGCCTTGAGGGCGCGGCGGGCGATCTCAGAACGCGGATGGCACGGCTCGAGACCGAACTCGGCTCCGTGACCGGGGAACGCGAGCGCCTCGACGCGGATCACGGCCTTTCGACCGCCATCGACGGCGCCACGTCCGATCTCGCCGAGGCCCAGGACACGCTCGCCGCAGCGGAACGCGCGGTCGAAACGGCCGAAGCGGACCACGAGGCAAAGCGCGACGCGGAGGCCGCGGCCCGCAGCGACGCCGACACGGCCGGCCGCGACGCGGAACGCCTGCGCACCGAAGTTGCCACGCTGGAGAAGGTCCTGAGCGTGCCGGACGACGGACAGTGGCCTCCGGTGGTCGACGCGGTCACCGTCACGGGCGGCTATGAGGCCGCTCTGGGCGCGGCGCTCGGAGACGATCTCGACGTGCCGGCCGACGAAGCCGCGCCGGTGCACTGGCGCACGCTCACCGCGCTCAGCGTGTCCCCCACCCTGCCCGGCGGTGCCCGCCCGCTCGCCGACTTCGTGAAAGCGCCACCGGCGCTCGCCCGGCGCCTGACCCAGGTCGGCGTGGTCGACAGTGTACGGGGCGCGGCATTGCAGGCCGAGCTCGGTCCGGGCCAGCGGCTGGTTTCGACCGCCGGCGACCTGTGGCGCTGGGACGGCTTTTCCGCAGCCGCCGATGCCCCGACCGCGGCCGCTCAGCGACTGGCCGAACGTAATCGTCTTGACGGCCTGCGCGGCGACGCCCGCAGCGCCGTGGACCGGGCCGAAGCGGCACAGCAGGCGTTCGATACGGCGCAGGCCGCAACCCGGCAGATCGCGGAACGGCTCGCCAACAACCGCGGCGCACTGCGTCAGGCGAACCAGGCCGTGGCCCAGGCGCGTGACACCCTGGCCGGCCGGGAGCGCGCCAATGCGGAAACCAATGCGCGCACGGCCGCACTCAACGAGAGCGAACGCCGTATCGTCGACGATATTGCCCAGGTCACGGCCGGCATCGAAAAGGCGGAGGCCGAGCTCGGCCAGATCCCGCCCGCCGACGCCCTGACGGAGAGCCTGCAGCGCCTGCGCGAAACGGTGACCAACGAGCGCGCGGCCTATACCGAGATCAAGGCGCGGTTCGACGGCTTCGAGCGCGACGCGGCGATGCG
>JBPCWF010000578.1:0-5962 GCA_051009775.1 Hyphomicrobiales bacterium
TGGACGTCCGGGTAATCGAGGGTGACCGCGGCACGGTCAAGGTGTTCACCACCGGCGGCAACCTTCTGGTCGACAATGACGCGGTGACGCTCCAGTTCGACGAGCGGTCGACCATCGACGCCAGCTCCCAATTCGGGGCAACCGATGCCGAACGCTCGTTCGGTACGCTGACCATCGCCGGCTTCGGCGGCGCCGATCTCGACCTGTTCCGGCAGGGGCAGATCTCGTCCGGCAGAATCGCGGCCTTGCGGGAACTGCGCGACGTGACCCTGGTGCAGGCGCAGGCCCAGCTCGATGAACTCGCCCACGGCCTGGCGCTCTCCATGTCGACCGCGCAGATTTCCGGTACCGCGGCTTCGGCCGGCCCGCAGACCGGTTTCGACATCGATGTCGCCGACCTCGCCTCGGGCAACCAGATTCAGGTCACTATAACCCAGGGCGGCACGCCGCAGACCTTCACCTTCATCCGCGTCGACGATCCGGCGAGCCTGCCGCTGCCCGACGATGCGACCGCCGATCCGAACGACACGGTGATCGGCATCGATTTCAGCGGCGGCCTTGCGGGGGCGGCCGGGGCGATGGATGCGGCGCTCGATGCCGCGCTGGGGGTCGATGTCTCGGTGTCGTCTCCGGGCGCGGGAACGCTGCAGATCCTCAACGATGCCGGCGGCACGGTCACCGTCGATGCGGTCGAAGCCCGGGTTACGCCGTCCGCGACACAGGACAGCGGGCTGCAACTGGCGCTGTTCACCGACGGCGGCGGCCTCTATACGGGAAGCTTCGACGGCGGCTCGCAGAAGGTCGGTCTGGCGGGCCGGCTGACCGTCAATGCGGCGGTGGTGGCGGACAGTTCTCTCCTGGTGTCCTACTCGACCTCGCCGCCGACCGGCAGCGGCGATCCGGCCCGACCGCTGGAACTCCTGGCCCGTTTCAACGAAACCACATTCACATTTGCGCCGTCGAGTGGCCTCGGCACAAGCGGTGCGCCCCTGTCGACCAACATACGCGACTTCGGTCAGCGGATTATCAACTTCCAGGGCCAGCAGTCGCAGAACGCACAATCGGCACAGGATGCCCAGGGCATCGTCGTCGACGCGCTCAACGACCGCTTCAAGTCGGACACCGCCGTCAATATCGATGAAGAGCTCGGGCGGCTGACCGAGCTGCAGAACGCCTACGCGGCGAACGCCCGCGTTATGTCGGTCGTCCAGGAACTGATCGACGTCTTGTTGAGAGTCTAGGGGTAAAGCTTATGAATCTTCCGGCGCTCACGTCGTTCAACTCCAATCTCGGCATCAGCCGCGAGATCATCGAGCTGCAAAACCAGATGGAGGTTCTGCAGCGCCAGCTCGCGACGGGCAAGAAGGCGGACAGCTATGGCGGCCTCGGCCAGGACCGGCTGCTGGTGCTGTCGCTCCAGACCCGCATTTCATCGGTCGACTCGTTCCAGAAGACCATCGATATGGTGCAGATCAGGCTCGATGCGGTGCAGCAGCATCTCGACCGGGTGCACGACATCGCAGCGGAGACGCGCACCGACGTTCTTCTGCCCGACTACAACAGCCTCAACGCCGGCAAGACCACCGCCCAGCTGGCGGCCGACGCGCGGCTCGACGAGATGTTCGCGCTGCTCAACCTCAATGTCGGCGGGCGCTATCTGTTCAGCGGCCGGACCACCGATACGCGACCGGTGGTGAGCGTCGACCAGTTGCTCAACGGGGACGGCACCGCGGCGGGCTTCAACCAGATCGTGGACGAGCGCCGGCAGGCCGACCTTGGCGCGAGCGGTCTCGGACGTGTCGCGGTTACCAGCGCGGCGCCTGCCGTGTCTCTCTCCGAAGACGTGGCGGGTCATCCGTTCGGGCTGAAGCTGGCATCGGCGACCGGAACGCTCAGCGGCACCACGGTTGCCGGACCGGCCGGCGCGCCGGCCACCATCGACGTGACATTCAGCGCCGCCTTGCCCCAGGAAGGCGAGAATGTGCGGCTCACCTTCGACCTGCCGGACGGCACCCAGGAGGTGATCGAACTGACCGCGACCACCGCATCGCCGCCCGAAGCCGGCGAATTCACGATCGGGGCCGATGAAAACGCCACCGCGGCGAATTTCGAAGCGGCGCTCAATGCGTCCGTGCAGACCCTGGCGGAGACCAAGCTTGAATCGGCATCGGCCATGGCGGCGGCGCAGGACTTCTTCTATTACGACAGCGCGAACCCGCCGCAGAGGATCGATGGTCCGCCATTCGACAGCGCAGTCGCGCTGCGCGACGCGACGGCGACCGACACGCTCTTGTGGTACCAGGGCGACAACGGCCCGGGATCGCCCCGCGATACGGCGATCGCGCATGTCGACGACGATCTCGATATCGCCTATGGCGCGCGCGCCAATGAGCATGCGCTCACCACCGTGGTCAGCTCGCTCGCCGTGCTCGCGTCTCAGACCTTCGACGAAGCCGATCCGAACGACAAGGAGCGCTATTCCGCGCTGACCTCGCGGGTGACGACCGCGGTCAACTTCCAGACCGGACAGTCGGTCGAGAACCTGATTGTCGAGCTCGGGTTCAAGCAGGTCACCCTGAACGATGCCAGCGAACGGCACACGTCCGCCCAGCAGATTTCCCTCGATCTGTTGCAGGGCGCCGAGCAGGTGGACAACTACGAAGTCAGCGCGAAGCTCCTGCAACTGCAGACGCAGCTTCAGGCCAGTTACCAGACCACCGCCCTGGTGTCGAACCTGTCCCTGGTCAACTTCCTCTAAAACTCGTCCGAACCGCCCATAAAGCAAAACGCCCGGTTGCAACTGCACCGGGCGTTTTTGTCGGGCCCCGCAGGGGCCGGATGATCCAAGGCTATTGTCCGCGCAGTCCGGCGGCGATGTCCCGGTTGATCGCAATCAGAACGCCGAGCTTGTCCGGCGACGGGCGCGCCTGAACCGACACGGTATGACGGAAGATGAAAACGCCGAGGGAGGCGATGTTGTTCTTTATGGCGACGGGAAGAGGGTTGCTCGGTTCAGCGACAGAAGAAACGAACACGGACCACAGTTTGCGGTTATACTGCAGTGCGTCGTTGAGGTTTTCCCGGTCGTCTTGCCAGTGTTCTTTGATTTGTTGCAGTTGAGCAGCTGATTTGATCAATAAAGATGCTTCTCTTTCGCGCGGTTGAATAGTAGTGCGAGCTGTTGAGCTATAGGCTTGCGCTGCGTTTTGCATTGTCTAACAACTTCTCCTCGTAGGCAATCATCGCCTGTGCTGTCTTCAATGCTTTGTAGTATGAATCCGTTAATATGTGATTATTAATCTCTGCAACATGGACCGTCATGCTCGGCGCGGCCGCCACCAGGTCGTTGATCAGCTGGAAATACATGTCGTGATGGTCGTCCGGCTTCGGGCTCAGATACATCATCTGAATGACCAGATAGATCTTTTTGCACGGCGAATCCGCCTGCTCCGGCCGCAGGATGTCTTTCTCGCGCAGGATTGGCGCGCTGCCCTCGATGAACAGACGCGTTCGCTGCTTGTCGTTGGTGATGACGGAATCGCCGAGTATGAACCGTTCGCCGGGCTTCAGTTCTACTTTGAGTGCCATCGTTTTGCCATTGCCGCTGCTGGTTGCGAATCACGCGCAGAGTATACCTGATTTGCCGCTGCAGCCGGTGCGCGGGGCAGGGCGGACTCAAAAAAATGGCGGGGGTGTCGCCCCGCCATTTCCGAATTCGTTTACGCGGCTGCTTAGAATAGCTGCAGCACGTTCTGGTCGGCCTGGGTCGCCAGCGACAGGGATACGGTGGAGAGCTGCTGGCGGGTCTGAAGCGACAGCAGGTTCGCACCTTCCTCGTTGGTGTCGGCGAGCGTCAGCCCGGCGGCGCCGCTCTCCAGCACGTTGATCAGTTCCTTGGTGAAATCCTGTCGGATCTCGACCACGGACAGGTTCGAACCGAAGGTCGAGGCTTGCGTCCGCAAGGTTCTGACCGCCGCATCGATGTCCGCCAATGCCAAATCGATCGAGGCATCGTCCTGGAAACTGTTGGTCGATGCAGTGATGCCGAGGCCCTGGGAATCGAAATCCACGCCGTTGATGGTCAGCGAACTGGTGCCGTCTTCATTGAAGATCACCTTCACATCGTCGTTCTGCAGCAGGTTGTTGCCGTTGAATCTGGCATCCTCTGCGAGCTGATCGATCTGATCGCGGATCGCGTCGAATTCCGTCGCGAGGGTCTCCCGGGTCGTGTTGAACGAACCGGTCGCCGCCACCGAGGTCACGCTGGTGCCGGTCGCAAGACCAAGCGCCTCGAGGCCGTCGGTGTTGGTGGTTGCGGTGTCGGTGAAGCCGAGGGTCAGATTGTCACCGGTGGTGGTCTCGACGTTAAGGTTGCCGTCCGAGTCGATCTCGGCGCGGGCATCGGCCACTGAGGTGTTGACGAAGTCGACCAGGTCCTGAACCGTGCTGCCGTCGGTGCCGACCGTGAAGTTGACGGCGGCCGCAGTTCCGACCGTGAACGAGATGATGTCCGTGTCGTCCAGGTTGAGCGAGTTCAGGGTGTCGGTGCCGGCCACCACGGTCGTGCCTTCGACCTGGCCCGTTGTTGAGCCGTCCTGCAGGGCCTGACGGGCGGACGCCTGGGCGCTTTCGACCAGTTTGGTGATCGCGCTGATGCCGGCATCTGCGGCCTCGAGGGTCTGAACGGCGAGGCCGACGGAATCCAGAAGGCGGTTGAGATCGCTGGCGCGGCTGTTCAAGGCAGACGCTGTGAAGAATGCCGAGGGGTCGTCAAGCGCGCTGTTGACTTTGAGGCCAGTGGCCAGACGCTCCTGCGTTTTGCCGAGAAGCTGTGCCGTGTTCTGCAAAGACAGCAGATTGCTGCGAACAGCGGAAGACAGAATGATCTCTGACATACCGGTTCCTTTCCTAGGGGTACTGACGAACGTGTTCTTTCTGAACGTTGAGGGCGATTATTGTTTGTTAACCCTAACGGACGGTTAACGCCGGCCAGTGCAATCAAAAGTAGCTGCTATGTGCTTCTGCAGGCACAAAAAAAGGCGGGGGCCACGGCCCCCGCCAGTTTGATCGTCGTCCCCTAAGACGTTTAGAACAGCCGAAGCACGTTCTGGTCGGCCTGGGTCGCCAGCGACAAGGACACGGTGGACAGCTGCTGACGCGTCTGCAGCGACAACAGGTTCGCACCTTCCTCGTTGGTGTCCGCCAGCGTGAGGCCGGCAGCGCCGGTCTCCAGCACATTGATCAGCTCCTTGGTGAAATCCTGACGGATCTCGACCACGGACAGGTTCGAACCGAAGGTCGAGGCCTGTGACCGCAGAGTGCTGATCGCCGTGTCAAGCTCGGCCAAGGCAGCGTCAATCGCATTGTCGTCCTGGAAGTCGTTGGTCGACGCGGTAACACCGAGACCGGCGGCATCGAAATCGACGCCGCTGATGGTCAGCGAGCTTGTGCCGTCTTCGTTGAAGATCACCGCGACATCATCGTTCTGCAGCAGGTTGTTGCCATTGAAGCTGGCATCGTTTGCAAGCTGATCGATCTGCGTCCGGATGGCATCGAACTCGGACGCCAGGTTCTGGCGGGCCGTGTTCACCGAACCGGTCGCCGCCACCGAGGTCACGCTGGAGCCGGTCGCAAGACCAAGCGCCTCGAGGCCGTCGGTGTTGGTGGTGGCGGTGTCAGTGAAGCCGAGGGTCAGATCATCGCCATTGGTTGTTTCGATGATCAGGTTGCCGTCCGAGTTGAGCTCGGCGGTGGCGTTGGCGACACTGTTGTTGACGAAGTCGACAAGGTCCTGAACGGTGCTGCCGGTGGTGCCAACGGTGAAGTTGGCGGCGGCGGCGGTTCCGACGGTCACAGCGACGATGTCGGTGTCGTCCAGGTTAAGCGAGTTCAGGGTGGTCGCACCGGTCAGGGCTGAAGTGCCTTCAACCCGGGCCGTTGTCGAACCGTCCTGCAGGGCCTG
>JBPCWF010000579.1:0-2809 GCA_051009775.1 Hyphomicrobiales bacterium
GCCGAGGGACGGCAGAACGGGATCGCCGCGCCCGGACACGCCGACCAGAGGGCAGGGCCGCGGATTGCGCATGCAGAAGTCGTAGAAGTCATCCGCCAGACCGGCCGGCAGTATCGCCAGATTGCACTGAAGCTTGCCGAGGCCGAGGCCGGCGGTGTGGCCCCGGTAGGCACCCGACCTTATCTCCGCGCGGACCTCCTCGACCGGTGCCGAGCGGAGACGGTCAAAGCTCTGGGATGTGGATTTCGACGTGGACGCCATCTGACGAAGTGAACCGCTCTTGCATAACGGGCACTTTCATCGCGGACCCGCCCGTGAAACTGGAAGATGCAGTGTCATCGACCGGATGCGATAGCGTCAAATTCTAAATATCTGTCACTTTAGATAAAGAAATTTTATCGCTTTCGAACTCGTCGGCGACTTTCTGGGCCAGTTCCGCAGCGCTCCTGGCCATGAAGTTCGGCGGGTCGGAGACGAACGAAGCGGTGAACTGAAGAGGCCGCGGATCCCAGCCGAGGTCCAGGCGCTCGACTTCCCGGTCGGAGAACTGGACACCGACCAGCCTGACCGGCAGCGTGCCGATGCCGACGCCCTGGCGCACCATCTGCATGCAGGCCGCCAGGGACGACGAGGCGAACATGCGCGGCACGATGCCGTGGCGTTCGAACACCTCGGCCTTGATCTCGCTGTAAGGCCGGGTGTTTCGGGCATAGGTGATGATCGGGTGGGCCGCGAACAGCTGCCCGGGCGCCGCGTCCCCGGAACCGTGCAGCAGATCCCTGGCCATGTACCAGGACAGCTCGAATTCGGGCAGCGGCAGGTTCGTCACGGTGTATTCCGACACCGGACCCATGAGAAAGGCGAGATCGAGCGACCGGTTGATCAGGGCGTCGCGCAGGGTCACGCTGACATCCACGGTCAGCTCCACTTCGATCTTGGGATGGGCCGTGCTGAGCCGGGCCAGGAACCGCGACAGCCAGCTCTGCACGATGGTTTCGGACACGCCGAAGCGCAGGACGCCGGACATCTGCGCGGCATCGCCGACCCGGCTTTCGATCAGGTCGGTGACGTCGGCGACCTGCTGGGCATAGCCCAGGAGTTCATAGCCCTTGGGCGTCAGCTGGATGCCGCCGGGACCGCGGTCTATCAGCTTGACGCCGAGCGCCTCCTCCAGGGCGGCGATCCGGCTGGAGATCGCGGGCTGGGTCGTGTTGAGCTTCTCCGCCGCCCGGCGGAAGCCGCCGAGCCTGTGCACCCAGATGAAGGTCTTGAGCTGCACCAGGTTCAATGCACCGGTCCCCGTTCACGCCCTCGGAGCGTCAGATATACGCCGGCGAGCTGCCCGATGCCAATTCGTGATCCGCAATTCACTCCGCGCGCCCCGGACTTGATCCGGGGCCCAGGCAGGTACGGCAAGGCCGTGCTGCATGGCTCTGGGTCCCGGCTCGCAGGCCGCGACACGCAGCTGGAGCGGCGGCGATTCCGCCTGGATCTCTAGTCGTCGTCCGACGTCACGCCGGCGGCGGCGATGATCTCCCAGGCCCGCTCCGCGGTGTCGGCGAAGGCGAAGAGGTCGAGGTCTTCGCGGTTGATGGTGCCGTGTTCCGCCAGCACGTCGAAATTGATCACCGCCGTCCAGTAGGCCCTGTCGACCACCACGATCGGGATCTCGGGCATCTTGCGGGTCTGCCTGAGCGTCAGGATCTCGAACATCTCGTCGAGCGTGCCGAAGCCGCCGGGGAAGATCACCAGGGCATTGGCGCGCATGGCGAGGTGCATCTTGCGCATGGCGAAATAGTGGAACCGGAAGGTGAGTTCCGGCGTCGAATAGGGATTGGGGTCCTGCTCCTCGGGCAGGGTGATGTTGAAGCCGATGCTGGGCGCGCCGGCCTCGTGGGCGCCGCGGTTGGCGGCTTCCATGATGCCCGGTCCGCCGCCGGTGGCGATAACGTTCTGCCGGGCATGGCGGTTGCCGTCGAGCGCGCCGCCGCGGGTCGAGGCGATGCGGCCAAACTCGCGAGCGGTCCGGTACCAGCGGCCGCGCTCGCCTTCGTCGTCCGGCTTGGCCCTGGCGCTGCC
Organism: Hyphomicrobiales bacterium; assembly: GCA_051009775.1. Classification (GTDB taxonomy): domain Bacteria; phylum Pseudomonadota; class Alphaproteobacteria; order Rhizobiales; family JAJFHB01; genus JBPCWF01. The sequence goes on from JBPCWF010000579.1 coordinate 2,080, forward strand.
GAACACGACGATGGTGGAGTGAATGTTCCAGGCGTTCAGGATCTCGTCGGCCTTGGAATATTCGAGCATGAAGCGCACGCCGCGCATCGACTCGCCGAGCAGGAAGGTCTCGTCGAGCGCCGGCAGCCGGTAGGACGGCGATGTTTTCTGAAACGTGCTGTCGGGAGCGTCAGCCATGCGGTCGCCTCGTCGGTCGCAGTATAAGCAGTCAAACGATACGCGTCGACGCGACCACCAACTCAAACCTTCGCCGTGCCGGGCTCCTCACTCAAAGCTGCCGTTCGACCATCTTCTTCTTGATCTCGGCGATCGCCTTGGCGGGGTTTAGGCCCTTCGGGCACGCCTTGGCGCAGTTCATGATGGTGTGGCAGCGATAGAGCCGGAACGGGTCTTCCAGATTGTCGAGCCGCTCGCCGGTCGCCTCGTCGCGGCTGTCGGCGAGCCAGCGATAGGCCTGCAGCAGAACCGCGGGGCCGAGATGACGGTCGCGGTTCCACCAGTAGCTCGGGCACGAGGTCGAGCAGCAGGCGCACAGGATGCACTCATAAAGCCCGTCCAGTTCCTCGCGGTCCTCATGCGATTGCAGCCATTCGGTCTGTGGCTCGGCGGTCTTGGTCTGCAACCAGGGCTGAACCGAGCGGTGCTGGGCATAAAAATTCGTCAGGTCGGGAACCAGATCCTTCACCACGGGCTGATGCGGCAGCGGATAGATTTTCACGGTGCCCTTGAT
>JBPCWF010000580.1:0-3746 GCA_051009775.1 Hyphomicrobiales bacterium
GCGTGCCGGCCGATGATATATGCGCCGACGCCCGGCCTTGGTTTGTTGCGCGCCAATTCATGGCATTGTCACGCTGTACTGTTAGCTTGAATTCGGTATAAGCTATTGTCGTTCGGGACACCGCACCCTATGTTCACTCCGGGTCAACTTCTTGTGATTTGAGATAACGGAGAGAGCCATTCGGAACATGAAATAGGTAGAGGCGAGCGAGTTTTTATGTCAAAGGCCTATGAAGACTTCTTTCAGCGTATTAATTACGTCACTTTAAAACTGACCCCCGGGTGCAATTTGAAATGCACCTACTGCAACGTCGAAGCGATCACACCGAAGACGCCGAAGATGGCGATCGAGCGGTTCAAGCAGATCGCCGACCTTCTCATACTGAATTCGCAAAGCCCTTTCGTGGGACTGGAGTTCCACGGCGGTGAGCCGTTGCTTATGCCGGACGAGTGGTTCGAGGAAGCGGTCGGCTATGCGCGCAAGCTGGCGGCGGAGAACAACAAGATCATCGAGTTCCCGCTGGTCACCAACGGCACCATGCTGAGCGAGAAACGGCTTGAGAAGCTGTTGAGCCTCGGCATCCGGCTGTGCCTCAGTTGCGACGGTCCGCCGGAGATCAATGACATTCTGCGCGGCGGCGGCGAGCGGGTCGAACGCACGTTCCGTCTGCTGGATGAAAAACGCGTGCCGTTCAGCGTGATCTGCGTGCTGACCCAGGCGAACTGGAACCGCATGCCCGAGGTCATGGACTGGTTCGGCGAAGTCGGCGTGCATGACTTCACGATCAACTTCGTGCAGCCCCAGGGCCGCGGCATGGACACCGAACTGCTCAGCGGCGAGCAGATGTTCGAAGGCATGCGCGATATCTTCGAGTACATGGAGGGCCACGACCTCAACGTCCACGAGGCCGAGGTCATGGGCCGGGTCGAGCGCTTCGCGCGCGGCCGCGACAAGCCTCCGCGCGCCGCCTGCCACGAATTCCAATGCCAGGCCGGCCGCAATTACGTGGCGATCGACATGTTCGGATCGGTCCACGCCTGCGGCACCGATCTGGCGCACCACAAGATCGGCCATGTCGACCTGCCGTTCAACCAGGAGCACTACGACCGCACCCTGGAGAAGCTGCACGACAAGGGCGACTGGGTGGTGCGGTGCTTCGACTGCAACGCCAGCCGGATCTGCAATCACAGCTGCCCGACCTCGGATGCCAACTCCGACATGTTCAGGGAATATGACTGCCGTTCGACCAAGCTGCTCTGGGAGTATTTCTGCGAGAACGACGGCCGGGTCTACAAGCTGCATGAACGGCTGATGAGGCAACGCTACGACATGGCCCGTCAGGCGCCCGCCGCAGAGTAGATTCAAGCTTCAGCATGTGTGAGCCCGATCATTGAGTGCGGGGCGAATTTCGAGTGAAGTGCCGCAAGGCGATAACAAGAGAGGGAGGACGTAATGGCGATACTCAGAAGTGTTGACGGCAAGTTTTACGAGGTTCCGGACAAGGATCTCGAAAAGATGGAGATCCCCGCGGACGAGGTCCGCGAGAAGCTCGGGGATCTGGCCGGGCAGGCCGGTCCCGGCGGCCCCGACGAAGGGCCGGGCGGTCCGGGCGGTGGCGGTGGCGGCGCCCAAGTGGTCATTCAGATCCACGGTGGCGCCGACATGGGCGGCGGCGCTGGCGGCGGCGACATGCCTCCGGGCGAGGGCGCCGGCGGCGATGAGGAAGGCGTCGAGGCCTATGGCTGGTGGCGCAACTGCTGGCGCAACCACTGGCGCAACCACTGGCGCAACCGCTGGCGCAACTGCTGGCGCAATTGTTACTGATGCCGTCGACGGTGTAACGGCACATCAAACGGGTCCCCTGGTGCCCGCCTGTCTGCCCGCAGGTCGGCAGGCGCGCATCTTCGCGATAACCAATTCGGCCGCGGCCACGACGTGGCTTCAGAGTTTGGAGAACGGGAACAAACCTAGAGAAGTGCCATGTTCTACTTTGATCAGAAAGGGAGGAAATAATGGCAATACTTAGAAGTGTCGACGGGAAGTTCTACGAAGTTCCGGACAAGGATCTGGAAAAATTCGAGATTCCCGCCGACGAACTCAAAGACAAGCTCGGCGATCTCGGCGCTCAGGCCGGTCCCGGTGGTCCCGGAGGTCCTGACGGCCCCGGACCCGGCGGTCCCGGCGGAAGCGGCGGCTCGCAGGTCGTTATTCAAATTCACGGTGGTGGAGGCGCCGAAGGCGGCGATTCCGGCCCACCGGAAGGCGAAGACGAAGAAGCTGAGGCCTACGGGTGGTGGCGCAATTGCTGGCGCAACCACTGGCGGAACCATTGGCGCAACCGCTGGCGTAACTGCTGGCGCAATTGCTACTAATTGCCGTTGACGATCCAACGGTAACTTAATTGGTTTCCCCGATGCGCGCCTGCCCGCCTTCTGGCAGGCAGGCGCGCATCTCAAAGCCAGCGGGTTTGCGTGCAATCAACCGGCGACAGTCAATTCCCGAAGACCGGATAGACGCCCGGTAGCGCGGATACCGAACACGATCCCTGAGAGGGTCTGACGTACTCATTGCCGATAGACGATTTTCAAACGCCGGTTCCGGCGACTTTCAACGAGGTGTAATTTAGTGCCTGGTAATGCTGCATATGGAGTGGGGCTGGCCTATAGAGGCTTCTTTCACTCCGCGCTGATGAAAAACAGGGACTCGATCGATTTCCTGGAGATCCCCACCGAAGACTACATCGTGCGGGCCCGCCGGATCATGAACGACCCGGTCGGGGCGGTGCTGCGGGAGACGATGGACGCCTTCCCGTGCGTCGCACACGGTATTTCCCTTTCCATCGGTTCGGTTGAACCGCTCGACACGAACATTCTGGAGAATACCCGGGAGTTCATGGACGAGTACGGATTTGACGAGTTCAGCGACCATCTGACCTATCACCGGATGAACGATCAGGACCTCACCGTGTTCCTGAGCATTCCCTGGGATGAGGTCGCGGCCCGCTGGGTCGCAAGCCAGTATAAACTGGCCAGAGAGATCATGAAGCAGCCCATCGGCCTGGAACTGGTGGCCTACGGGTTCCCGGTCACGGGATGTGAGCTGTCGGAGACCGAGTTCGTTCACAAGGTGGCCGAATATACCGATTGCTGGTTCCTGCTCGACGCGGCCAACGTGTTCATCAATGCAGCCAATCATGGCGGCGATCCTTACGAATTCATTGCAAATCTGCCGGGCGACCGGATCCAGCATCTCCACATTGCCGGCGGTCACTATGCCGACGGCCAGTGGATGGACAGCCACAGCCAGCCGGTTCAGAAGGAAGTGTTCGATCTGCTCGACTTCGCGATCGAACACACCAACGCACGCGCGGTCATCCTCGAGCGCGACGCGCCGCCGAACGAATTCGGCCCGATCCTGGACGATGTGCTCCATGCCAAGGAGCTGTTCCTCAAGCACCGGCCGGCCGAGCCCGCGCCCAACCTTGAGGAACTGGTGAAGGCGGCGCCGGAGATCAAAACCATCATCGATCCTTTGAGCCTTAATGATCCGTCGGCGGAGCTCAAGGACCTGCAGCGCTATCAGCGCGCACTTGTCGACTGCGCCTTCGAGATGGCCAGCGGCAAACATAAAGGCCAGACCCAGGACCAGATCATCGATACGTTCGAGATTTCCGAAGAGTGGAAGGGCAGATGGCGCGGGACGGACTGGAAGGCGATGATCACCCTCAAGGACAAGCTCGCCTTCAT
>JBPCWF010000581.1:0-7201 GCA_051009775.1 Hyphomicrobiales bacterium
GTTCTACACCTGCCCCCTCAGTAGAAATTTTCAAATGAATAGTGAGAGCAACATTCACCACCATCAAGGGCATCACACTGCAAATGCAATATGTTGCGCGCGTCGTTGCCTGGCGTAGTTGTCTTCATGGAACCCCACTCCATCAATTCAGCCCACCAGCAGGCGTACCGAACCCTGTTATGCGGTTCGCACTGTTCCGCGCGCCGCCCCAGAGGCTCCGGTCAACGTGCCTATGACTTAAACAACAGCCGAGAGCTGTGTTTATTCCATACTCTACGCCGGGTTGGTCGTAGGATAGCTGACAGTGCATCATAGTGATACCGCGATGCGGAGCGCGGATGGCAAAGGCATTAACAGCCGAGCATGGTTGATCAGTGACAAAAATGTGGCGCAAACCAATTGACTGCACGCGCCAAGCCGGGCTCAATTGACGGCCAAATCAAGAATGCAAACTGCATACAAGCGAATGAGGGAGAAACGATCATGCTGAAAAAAGTTCTGATGGCGACCGCCGCGATCGCGGTTGCCGTGTCGACGGTGGGCCCGGCCGCAGCCGCGCAGTGCACCAACGACGTCTGGAAGAAGGTCATGGAGCGCGGCAAGATCATCATCGGCGTCAAGGCCGACTACAAGCCCTGGGGCTTCCGCAGCGAGTCCGGCGCCATTGTCGGCATGGAAGTCGACATGGCCCAGGACGTGGCCGACGCCATGGGCGTCACGCTCGAAACCGTCGCCGTCCAGTCGTCGAACCGCATGCAGTTCCTCGAGCAGGGCAAGATTGACATGATGATCGCGACCATGTCGGACCGTGCGGACCGCCGCAAACTGGTCGGCATCGTTCAGCCGAACTACTACACGTCCGGCACCAACGTGATGTCGCCCAAGGCGGTCGGCCTGAAAAAGTGGGAAGACCTGCGCGACAAGCCGGTCTGCGGCAAACAGGGCGCGTTCTACAACAAGATCGTGACCGAACGTTACGGCGCCAAGGTCATCGCCTTCACCGGCAATGCCGAAGCCAAGCAGGCGTTGCGCGACAAGAAATGCGTTGCCTGGGTCTATGACGACTCATCGATCATGTCGGACCTGTCGTCGGGCAATTACGGCGACTACGAGATGCCGCTTGCTTCGGAGGACGACAACCCGTGGGGTCTGGCGGTTCCGATCGCGGAGAGAAACTGCGCCTTTGGACACTTCATGTCGGGCATGAGCGTCAACTGGCACATGAGCGGCCGGCTGATCGAGCTTGAGAAGAAGTGGAAGATCCAGCCGACCAAGTATCTCGCCGACCAGAAGGCACGCTTCAAGGACTGGCTCGACAAATAGTGCCACATAGCGGGCATGTCCTGTCACCGGACATCCCCGCCGTTTCACGCTCTCTGAGGGGCTGACGGGCGATGCTAGAGGCCATTCAGACGTTCTTTCGGGAACTGTCCGAGACCTATCCCAAGTGGAACTTCATCTTTTTCTACGACCCGACCCAGTGGGACCGGGTGGTCACCGGTCTATGGGTGACCATTCAGCTCTCGGTAATCTGCGTCATCCTGAGCGTCATCATCGGCGTCGTCGGCGCCTGGCTGCAGGGCTCCTCGCTGACCCTGGTGCGCAATTTCGTCCAGGGTTACATCCAGTTCTTCCGCAACACGCCGCCGCTGATCCAGCTCCTTTTCTTCTATTTCGCGCTCGGCCAGTTCACGCCGACCTATTCGCCGGACGGCTGGCTCGAGGTTCCGATCATCTCCAATGTCGGCTGGGCGATCATTTCGCTGTCGTTCTTCGCCGGCGCGTTCAATGTCGAGATCTTCCGCGCCGGCATCGAAGCCGTGCCGAAATCGACCCAGGAAGCGGCCGAAGCGCTCGGCATGAACCGGCTGCAGATCTACATCTATGTGGTGCTGCCTCTGGCCTTCCGGGTCAGCCTGCCCGCGCTCAACAACAATCTGGTCAATCTGGTCAAGACCACGACCCAGGCGCTCGCCATCGCGGTGCCGGAGCTGCTCTACCAGATGGTCAGCATCTATAACGACTATTCGACCGCCCAGAACGCCGCCATGCTGGTCCTGTTCGTGGTCTACATCGTCCTGGTCGGCATTCTCGTTATGGGCATGAACCGCTGGGAGCGCGGCATGCGCATCCCGGGCTACGGAACATGACGGCGATGCGGCGGCGCACTTCCATACCCGGCATCGACACGGCCGCAACGAGCGACCTGGCGGTGCTGCATCCGTTCCGCGCGGCACCGGCGGGTGCCGCGGGCGACCTCCTGTTCAGCCGCTGGATCGCGTCGTTGCAGCCCTGGACTTTGGGTCTGCTCGTCATGGTCGCGGCGCTGTGGCCCGCCGCAAGCTTCGCCCAGGGCGGCTACACGGCGGCCCAGGCGGCGGACGCGCTTTGGCGTTGGCTGCCATTGCTGATCACCAAGGGTTTCGCGCTCAACATCCTGATCAGCTTCCTGACCATGGCGATCGGCACCATCGCCGGCGTTCTCCTGGGACTGTGGCAGATCTCGCTGATCACGCCGGTCCGGCGCACGGCCTGGTTCATCACCCAGCTGTTCCGCAACTCGCCCTGGCTGGTGCTCTTGTTCATCGTCATGCTCGCCTTCCCGTTCGAGATCAAGATCGGCTCGACCGTGATCCCGATCCCTGACTGGATGAAGGCCGTGTTCGGCCTGTCCCTGCCGATCATGGCGAACATTTCCGAGATCGTGCGCGGCGCCATCCAGTCGGTGCCGACCGGCCAGTGGGAAGCGGCGGAATCGCTCGCCTATTCGCGCCACCAGACCCTGTGGCGGATCATCCTGCCGCAGTGCTTCAAACGCATGCTCCCGCCCTGGATGAACTGGTACGCGATCCTGACCATGGCGACGCCGCTGGTGTCGCTCCTGGGCGTCGAGGAAATCGTCACCCTGTCGCGCCAGGCGATGGAGGCGGAAGACAACCATCCGGAGCTGCTGATCCCGTTCTTCGGCTTCTGTCTGGTGATCTTCTTCGTCTACTGCTACCCGATCGCCCGCTGGACGCTCTCGCTCGAGCGCCGGTTCCAGGTCACATTGTAAGTGAGAGTTGAGATGGCCGAGACCCACTGGACCGAAGATCAACCGATCATCTCCATCAAGGAGGTGCACAAAGCCTTTGGCGAGCTGGAAGTGCTGAAGGGCGTATCGCTCGACGTCATGAAGGGCGAGGTCATCTGCATCATCGGGCCGTCGGGCTCGGGCAAGTCGACGCTGATCCGCTGCATCAATGCGCTCAACGACATCCAGGCCGGATCGATCAAGGTCGAGGGCCTGGAGGTGCACGACCCCAATCTCGACAAGCTGGCGCTGCGCAAGAAGGTCGGCATGGTGTTCCAGCAATACAATCTCTTCCCGCACAAGACCGCGCTCGAGAACGTCATGATGGCGCCGGTGCTGGTGCTCAAGGAGAACAAGGGGCAAGTCGAGAAACGCGCCCGGGCCCTGATCGCGAAGGTCCGCCTCGAGGGCAAGGAGGACAGCTATCCGGGCGAGCTCTCCGGCGGCCAGCAGCAGCGCGTGGCGATCGCCCGCTCGCTCGCCATGCGGCCCGACGTCATGCTGTTCGACGAGGTCACCGCCGCGCTCGATCCCGAAACCGTCAAGGAAGTGCTGGTCACCATCAAGGACCTCGCCCAGGAAGGCATGACCTGCATTCTGGTGACCCACGAGATGGGCTTTGCCCGCGAGATCGCCGACCACATCTATTTCACCGACCGCGGCGTGATCGTCGAGCACGGGCCGCCCGCCACCTTCTTCGACGACGCCAAGGACCCGCGGACGAAGGAGTTTTTGAGCCAGATCCTTTAGGTCGGGATCTTGTCAGCAGGGCTTGCCACTGAGCGAAACGCCCCAGCCATGTCTATTGTCCCTGCTGCTATACTCGTGTATATGCACGAGACACCTGTCTACAGCGCCTCCGGGACCCGACCATGGCCGACACCCCCGCCCCGACCGTTTCCTCCTCCTGGCGCACGCCGCTCATCGTCCTGATCGCCGGCTGCCTGATCGCGGTGGTCGGATTCGGCATCCGTTCTGTGTTCGGGCTGTTCCTGGAGCCAATGACGGTGGCGCGCGGCTGGGACCGCGAGACCTTCGCGCTCGCCATGGCGATCCAGAACCTGCTGTGGGGCGTGGGCGTGCCGATCGCCGGCGCCATGGCCGACCGGTTCGGACCGTTGCGCGTGCTCGTCCTCGGCACGGTCATGTATGCGCTCGGCGTGTGGTGGATGGCCGAAGCGGAAACGGCCATGATGCTGCACCTGTCGGGCGGCGTTCTCACCGGTCTCGGCGTCGCCTTCACGGCCTTTTCCATAGCACTGGCCTCCATGGCCAAGGTGGTCGGGCCCGAGCGCCGCTCTTTCGTGCTCGGTCTCGGCACCGCGGCCGGCTCCTTCGGCCAGGTGGTGTTTTCGCCCATGGGCCAGGGCTTCATCACAGGCTATGGCTGGCACACGGCCCTGCTGCTGCTTGCCGGGACCTCCCTCATCATCATTCCGCTCGCCTTCATCCTGCCCAACGATCCGGGCGTCGAGGGCGAAGCGGAGACCGACCAGACCATCGCACAGGCCCTGCGCGAGGCCATGGGCCACTCAGGCTATGTGCTGCTGACCGTCGGTTTCTTCGTCTGCGGCTTCCACGTCGCCTTCATCACGGTGCACTTCCCGGCCTATGTAAGGGATCTGGGGCTTGCGGCCGAGGTCGGCGCCTATTCAATTGCGCTCATCGGCCTGTTCAACATCATCGGCTCGTTCGCGTCGGGCGCGGCGGGCCAGCGCTGGAGCAAGAAATGCGGGCTGAGCGCGATCTATTTCGCCCGCGCCATCGCCATCGCCGCGCTGCTCATGGCGCCCAAGACCGAGCTCACGATCTACCTGTTCGCGGCGGGCATGGGCATCCTGTGGCTCTCCACCGTGCCGCTCACCACGGGCATCGTCGCCCAGGTTTTCGGCGTGCGCTACATGGCGACCCTGTTCGGCATCGTGTTCTTCAGCCACCAGCTCGGCAGCTTCGCCGGCATCTGGCTCGGCGGTTATCTCTACGACACCATAGGCACCTACGACCCTGTCTGGTGGGCCGGCGTCGCGCTTGGCGTGCTCGCCGCCCTGATCCACCTGCCGATCAACGAAAACCCGCTGGCCCGCCTCTCGGCGCGGCCAAGCCCGGGCTAGAGCATGACTCCCGAAAGTGGGCACCGGTTTCGGGAGACATGCTCTAGATTGTCAGCGCCATGCCGCCGCCATAGAGGATGTCCGCGGCACCACTTACATGGCCGTCCTCCACCCGAAGTGCATGAACCGAAGCGAAATCATAACTGTACGGGCTGCGCCGGAACTTGTAGCCAAGGGTTTCGAGAGGTGCGTAGACGTATCGCGGAATTCGGGGGCTGACGTCAATTGCGTCGCTTGTGGCCGAAAACCGGGGTTCGCGGACGGCCTTGTCAATCGGCATGCCGAAATCGATCACATTCAGAATGACCTGAAGCACACCGATGGCAATTTGCGTTCCGCCCGGCGCACCAATGATCAGTGCGGGCTTGTCATCGCTGAACAAAATTGTCGGGCAAACCGAACTGAAACGTGATTTTCCCGGTGCAATGGATCCGGCATTCCCCGGCCGCGGATCAAAAACACCCATGCATCCATTGTACATGAAGCCAAGCCCGTCCGTAATCACACCGGACATCATGCCGAGTGAGTGCGTCATGGAAACCGCGTTGCCTGCACGGTCCAGTACACTGATATGCGTCGTCTTCCGGGATTCAGGAATGCCGAGCCTTTCGACGTGTTTCATGTCTCCGCTCTTGATCCGTTCGGCCTGTGCTTTCGCATAGGGTTGTCCCGTCAAACGTTCGACCGGAATATCAACAAACTTCGGATCACCAACATGTTCATCCTTGTCGGCCGTCGCAATTTTCATGGCCTCTGAGACAATGCGGATATATTCGGGCGAGTTGTGTCCTATGGCCTCAAGGTCGAAATTCTCCAGAATATTGAGCATTTCAACAAGCATGATGCCGCCACCGGGGGGATGGTTGGTGGCATAGGGATATCCACGATATTCGCCCCAGAGGGGTTTTTCCGATTGTGTTTCGTAGTGCGCGAGATCATCCGCTGAAAGAAGGCCGCCGTTGGCCTGCATATCCGCATCAATCGCTTGCGCAATTGCCCCGTGATAAAAAACGTCAGAGCCCTTGTCAGCGATCAGGGACAGCGTATCGGCCATATGCGGATTCCTGATGATGCTGCCAATAGGCTTGGGATTGCCCGTTTCATCACAGTAAATCCGTCGGCCGGATGCGGAATAACAGAGCCTGTCCAGTACACTGGTGCGACCGGGCGCGTCGCGGGACATCCAGTAGTAATATACTTCGGCTGACAGGACGTAGCCGTTTCTTGCAAAGTCCATGGCCGGTTCGATCACACGGCGCCACGGCAGAACGCCAAAGCGACTATGGGCCTCATGAAATGCCTTGAGGCTGCCAGGTACCGTTATGGATTGGTGGCCGAGGTCGTTTACCCTGCCTTCCAGCAGAAACCCGAATCCATCATCGGTCTCTCCGACAATCAGATCCTGCCACATATCGGGCTTCACGGCTGCCGGGGCCTTGCCATGAAAGTCTATGAACTCATGCACGCCCTGGTCGGGCAGGTATAATTGCATGCTCCCAAAACCAGCCAGGCCACACATCAGCGGATCTACGACCGTTTGTACGAATGCGCAGGCAACCGCAGCATCGATCGCATTGCCGCCTTCTTTGAGGATAACAGCGCCGGTTTCAACCGCATCCGGTTGAGGTGCGACAATAGCCGATTGCATCATGGCTGCCCCTGCATTGAATCGATCAACAACGAGCGGAATAAGGTTTTTCTCCGCTGAACAGGTGGCAATCTAGCAGGCATTTGCCGGAAACGGACTGATAACCGTCGGCGAGCAGACATGCCTTGCCCATACTCCTCACCAGCAAGTCGAACGGCAAAAAGGGGGTGAGGAATAGGCGTTTCGGCTTCAAACGTCCGGAGCACCTTCAATAGCCGACGCCGCTGGCTGGGGCACAACAGGTCTGTTTGGTGCCAGGAGCAGAAATTCGATAGACCTCCGAGCAGCAGACCTTGAAATCTATGCGGCAAGCGCAAAAAAGCGGAGCAATTTGTCCGCCTTCACGATTCCTGGTACTAAACTCTTAAG